>JADLHO010000109.1 GCA_020848735.1 Planctomycetota bacterium
GCGCGACGGCGCATCGCGGCCGGCGACATCGGCGAGCCCGTGCTCTACGAGAACACGTTCTGCGGCATCCTCGACATGCGCGGCCGCTGGAACTCCGAACCGCGGATCTCGGGCGGCGGGGTCCTGATCGACAACGGCGCCCACGCTGCGGACCTGGCGCGCGTCCTCGTCGGCGAGATCGCGCGGGTCTTCGCCGTGGCCGGCCCGCGTGTGCAGCCGCTCGAGGTGGAGGACTCCGCACGGATCACCTTCCGCACGCTGCGCGACTGCGTGGGCACGGCGACCCTGTCGTGGTCCGTCGCGACGGGGGACCCCGCCTACGCCCGCGTGCACGGCAGCGAGGGCTCGATCGAGCTCGGCTGGCGCTCGATGCGGATCCGTGCGCGTGGCCACGGCGAGTGGACCGAGTGCGGCCGCGGCTACGACAAGCTCGCGGCGTTCCGCACCCAGCTGCGCCACTTCGCGCGCTGCGCACGGGGCCAGGAGGCGATGCGGCCCACGGCCGGCGATGCGCTCGACTCGGTGCGCTTCGTCGCGGCCGCCCAGCTCTCGATGCAGCAACAGCGCTGGGTCGGCCTGCGCGACCAGGCGCTCGGCGAGGAGACCCCGGCGTGAATCAGCCGCCCCGGATCCATCCGAGCGCGATCGTCGAACCCGGGGTCGAGATCGGCGAAGGCACCGCGGTCTGGGACCACGCCCACCTGCGTGCCGGGGCACGCGTGGGTCGCGGTTGCATCATCGGCGAGAAGTCCTATCTCGCGCCGGGTGTCGTCGTCGGTGACCTCGTGAAGCTGAATGCGTGCGTCTATCTCTGCGCGGGAGTGACTCTCGAAGAGGGGTGCATGGTCGCCGCCCACACGGTGTTCACGAACGATCTCACGCCACGCGCGACGGACCCCGAGCTCACACGGCTCCTCGACTCCGGGCCCGGCCCTTCCACGCTGCGCACGACCATGCGACGCGGCGCGACGATCGGCGCGAACGCGACGATCGGGCCGGGCATCGAACTCGGTGCGTATTGCATGGTCGGCATGGGATCCGTGGTCACCCGTGACGTCCCGGCCTTCGGACTGGTGGTCGGCAACCCCGCGCGCCTGGTCGGCCTCGTCGACCGCCGCGGCCGACGGATCTGGCGGAGCGAAGACGGCCGCCTGCCGGCGGACGGCACCCGGATCGACTGCGACCACGACGGTGAATTGATCGTCTCCGACGGACGCGTGAACTGGCTCGCGCCGGACGGGACCCAACCTGGAGGAAAGGCATGACCACCGCCACGAAAGCGACCCGCCTCATCGAGATGGCAGCCCTGGAGCAGGCGGCCGAGTGTCTGAAGACACTCGCCCACCCGCACCGGCTCCGCATCTGCGAGATGCTCCTCCAGGGCGAGTTCACCGTCGGTGAACTTGCCGAGGCCTGCGAGATCAAGAGCCACGTCGCATCCGAGCACCTGCGGCTCATGAAGGACCGCGGCCTGCTCGACTGCGACCGCCGCGGCCGGCGGATCTACTACCGCATCATCGAGTCGGGGCTCGCGGCGCTGATGGGCTGCGTCGAGAGCCGCTTCGGCACGCGCCGCCCGCGTTGACGCGCGGGCGGCTCTCCCGGCGAGCCTGGCGCCGGGGGCCTTCTGCGCAGTTCAGTCGGTGAATCGGTACTTCACGATCGCCCAAAGGGCCGCGAAGCCGTCCCGCCACGAGATCTTCTTGCCCTCGGCGTGCCGTCGACCGTCGTACTGGATCGGCACCTCGCGGATGCGCACGCCGGGCGCGCGCGCGAGCTTGGCGGTGATCTCCGGTTCGATGGAGAAGCGGTCCTCGCGCAATCGGAGACCCGCGAGCAGCTCGCGGCGGATCGCCTTGTAGCAGGTCTCCATGTCGGTCAGCGCGAGCCCCGTGAGGCGATTGCTGAACCAGGTGAGCACGCGGTTGGCGAAGCGGTGCAGGGCGAGGGGCACGCGCACGCCATCCGTGGAGAGGAAACGGGAGCCGAAGACGACGTCGGCCCGATCCTCCGCGAGCGGCTCGAGCAGGCGCTCGAAGTCGCGCGGGTGGTATTCGAGGTCGGCGTCCTGCACCACGACGACGTCCGCGCTCGCGTGCGCGAAGCCCGTCCGGATCGCGGCGCCCTTGCCGCGGTTCTGCGGATGGGTGAGGACGAGGACGCGAGGCTGCTGCGCGAGTTCGGCGAGGATCGTCGGACTCTCGTCGGAGGAGCCGTCGTCGACGAGCAGGACCTCGGTGACGAATTCGGACGCGAGCACGCGCCCGACCAGGGTGCGCAGCGTGCGAGCCTCGTTGAAGACCGGCACCACCACCGACAGCGTCGGCCAGTTCCGCGCGGCTCGGCGCGGTGCCGAGGGCGCCTCCGCGCCGGACAGCTCCATGAGCGGAGCGATGTCGCGCAGGGTCCCCTCGCACGTCGGTGGAATGACCTCGTGACTCACGGCGGGTGGCGTGGCGGTGGTGGCCGCTGGCGGCAGAGTAGTCGCGACCGCGCCGCCGGTCATCGCCATTTCGCGACGGCGGATTCGCCGGGTCTTCGACCCAGCGCGCGCGCCGCGCAGAGCTCAGGCGTCGACCCGCGGCAGGAAGCCCGGCGCAGCGCCGCCCTCGGCGGGCGGCGCGTGCGTGCGCAAGGGCTCGACCAGCGCCTCGGCGAGCTCCGCCGCCGACCCGAACTCCGCGACGTCGGCCGGTGCCGCGAGCCACTGCGCGACGATGCCCCGCGCGCCCGCCGCGAGGAGGAACGCGCAGAGCACCGGGTCGCGGACGTCGAGCGTCCCATCCGAGACGCCGCGCACGAGCGCCTGACGCAGACGCGCGCGCAGCGCACGGAGGTCTTCACGGGGGTCCGCGCGGATCCGCGCCGTCGGTCGGTCCGAGACCTCGCCGGCGAGCAGCCCGAGCAGGCGTGCGGCTCCGGTCTCCATGAACTGGAAGCCGAGCCACGCGGCGATCACCGCGACGAGCTCGCCCGCCCCGGTCGCCTCGAGGGCGCGAGGCTCCTGGATCGCGGCGCGCTCCGCCGCCCGCACCGAGTCGAGCGCCGCGAAGAAGAGCTCCTCCTTGCCGCGGAAGTGGAAGTAGATGCCGCCCTTCGTCACGGCGGCCTCCGCGGCGATCGCGTCGAGCGTGGCTGCCGCGTAGCCGGCGCGCGCGAAGACGCGCACGGCGGCGGCGAGCAGACGCTCGCGGAGTCGCGGGTCGGGAGCGCGGGGCATCGACGTTGGATTCTACAGAGTATCTGAAGCTGCGGACCCGCGGGGCGGGCGCCGGCGCGTCCAGGCCGAGGGCCACCCCGCGAGTGAGCCCGGTCGGAACCGCTTTCATACCCATTGGTATCCAACCCGCGGACCCTTCCTTGCGCCGGGCCACGACCCTAGCATCCCGCGCCCTCCTGGTCGTCGGCCGCGGCACGCTCCCCTCCCCCATGGCGCAGAAGAACTCCGGCAAGTTCGCCCGCGTGAACCCCGGCCCGAAGCCGTCCTGGCTGAAGGTCGCGGTGCCGGCGGGAGAGAACGTGCACCGGCTGGAGGCCGTGCTGCGCAAGCGCTCGTTGCACACGGTCTGCGAGGAGGCGCGCTGTCCGAACCAGGCCGAGTGCTGGGCCGACGGCACGGCGACCTTCATGGTCCTGGGGGACACCTGCACGCGCGGCTGCCGCTTCTGCGCGGTGAAGACCCACGCGCAGGGCAATCCCGTCGATGCCGAGGAGCCGGCCAAGGTCGCCGAGGCGGCCGCCGCGATGCGCCTGCGCTACGTCGTCCTCACGATGGTCGACCGCGACGATCTCGCCGACGGCGGTGCCGCCCACGTCGCGGCGACGATCCGCGCGATGAAGGACCGCGCGATGATGGACCGCGGGGGGCGACTCCTCGTCGAAGCCCTGGTCGGCGACTTCCAGGGGCGGACGGACCAGCTCGCCACCGTGATCGAGGGCGGGCCGGACGTGTTCGCACACAACCTCGAGACGGTGCTGCGCCTCACGCCGCGCGTCCGCGATCGGCGCTGCAGCTACGTCCAGAGCCTGCGCGTGCTGCGCGAGGCGAAGCGGATCCGGCCCGGGCTCGTGACGAAGTCCTCGCTGATGCTCGGGCACGGCGAGTCGGATCGCGAGATCGAGGCGGCGCTCGACGACCTGCGCGAGCACGAGGTCGACGTCGTCACCTTCGGTCAATACCTGCGGCCGACCCTGCTCCATCTGCCGGTGCGCGAGCACGTGACGCCGGCGCGCTTCAAGGCCCTCGAGCAGCGCGCGCTGCGCAAGGGCTTCCTCTACGTGGCCTCCGGACCGCTCGTGCGATCCTCCTACAAGGCGGCGGAGTTCCACCTCGCCGGGATCGCGAAGCGGCGCCGCGAGGCGGCCGTGGAGGCGAGATGAGCGGCGGTTCGCGTCGTCGCCCGACGAGCCGGGCACGCAGCAAGGTCAGCCAGTCGAGAGCGCCCATGACCAAGTCCCGTGGCAAGTCCGCAACCCCGCGCCGTGCACCGCAGTCGCGTCCCGCGAGTCCCGCGAGTCCCGCGAGCCTGGCGGGTCCGGCGGCCGATGAACCGTTCTCGGTCCTCGAGAGCGACGGCAAGGCCAGCAAGGACAAGGACCCCAACCTGCCCGCCGAGCAGCTGCGCCGCCTCTACGAGGTGATGCTCATGACCCGCGTGCTCGACGAGCGCGCGCTCGCGCTGCAGCGCCAGGGTCGCATCGGCGTCTACCTGCAGGCGCTGGGACAGGAGGCGAGCCACGTCGGCGCGGCCGCGGCCCTGCGCGACGCGGACTGGCTCTTCCCCGCCTACCGGCAGCCGGGCATCCCGGTGCTGCGCGGCGTGCCGCTCGACGACATCGTCAACGAGTGGTACGGCAACGACGGCGACATCTGCAAGGGCCGGCAGATGCCGGTCCACTACAGCTTCCGGCAGGCGAACTTCGTCTCGATCAGCTCGCCGATCGGCACGCAGATCAGCCAGGCCGTCGGCGCGGGCATGGCCGCGCGCATCCGCGGCGACGACACGGTCTTCATGACCTTCTTCGGCGACGGCGGCACGAGCAGCAACGACTTCCACTGCGGGATGAACTTCGCCGGCGTCTATTCGGCGCCCGTCGTGTTCGTCTGCGAGAACAACCAGTGGGCCATCTCGGTGCCGCTCTCCCAGCAGACGGCGAGCGCGTCGATCGCGGTGAAGGCGAGCGCCTATGGCATGCCGGGCGTCCGCGTCGACGGCAACGACGTGCTCGCGGTCTACCGCGTCTGCAAGGAGGCGGTCGAGCGCGCGCGCAAGGGCGAGGGTCCGACGCTCGTCGAGACGGTCACCTACCGCATGGCCTCGCACTCGTCGTCGGACGATGCCGCGCGCTATCGCGACGCGAAGGTCTACGAGGAGTGGAAGCAGCGCGACCCGATCCAGCGATTCCAGCGCTACCTCCAGAAGAAGAAGCTGTGGACCGAGGCCTGGGATCAGGAGATCCAGGAGCGCGCGAAGCAGGCCATCAACGAGGCGGTCAAGCAGGCCGAGGCCCGGCCGCGGCCCTCGCTCGACTCGCTGTTCGAAGACGTCTTCATGAACCTCACGCCGCAGCTCGTCGAGCAGCGGGCGGAGCTGTTGTCCCTGAAGGGCCCCGAGTCCGAGGAACTCGGCCACTTCCCCCTGTAGGACCGGCGAGTCCCCCGCCATCGGCGCACGGCGGGCCTCGCACCGCGGACCCCCCCGCGGGAGAAACCCACGAGTGAACCCCACGAGAGATCGCGGAGACCGGAGCCAGAGCATGACCCAGATGACACTGATCGAAGCGGTGACCGACGCGTTGCGCACCGAGATGCGCAACGACGACCGCGTCGTCGTGTTCGGCGAAGACGTCGGCAAGAAAGGCGGTGTCTTCCTCGCCACCCAGGGACTTCAGGACGAGTTCGGCAAGGAGCGCTGTTTCGACACGCCGCTGAGCGAGTGCGGGATCATCGGCACGGCGGTCGGCATGGCCGTCTACGGCATGCGGCCGGTCGCGGAGATCCAGTTCCTCGACTTCATCTACCCGGCCTTCGACCAGATCGTGTCGGAGGCCGCGAAGATGCGCTATCGCAGCGGCGGTGAGTACACCTGCCCGCTCGTGATCCGCTCGCCCTACGGCGGCGGCATCCGCGGTGGCCATTACCACAGCCAGTCGAGCGAGGCCTACTTCTGCCACACGCCCGGGCTGAAGGTC
Source organism: Planctomycetota bacterium (assembly GCA_020848735.1). Classification (GTDB taxonomy): domain Bacteria; phylum Planctomycetota; class UBA1135; order UBA1135; family UBA2386; genus JACRLW01. The sequence goes on from JADLHO010000109.1 coordinate 6,193, forward strand.
GTCATCCCCTCGACTCCCGCCGACACGAAGGGCCTGCTCATCGCGGCGATCCGCGACGAGGACCCGGTCATGTTCCTCGAGCCCAAGCGCATCTACCGCTCCGCGAAGGGCGAGGTGCCCGCGGGCGAGCACGTCGTGCCGCTGGGCAAGGGTCGGGTCGTGCGCGAGGGGAGCGACGTCACCGTCGTCGCCTACGGTTCGATGGTGTCGATCTGTGAGAAGGCCGCCGAGGAGGAGCAGAAGAACGGTCGGAGCGTCGAGATCATCGATCCCCGCACGCTCGTGCCGCTCGACGAGCCGCTCATCCTCGAGTCCGTGCGCAAGACCGGCCGCTGCGTCGTCGTGTTCGAGGCCCCGCGCACGTGCAGCTTCGGCAGCGAGATCGCGGCGATCGTCGCGGAGAAGGCGCTCGCCCACCTCGAGGGCCCGGTCGTCCGCGTCGGCGGTTTCGACACGCCGTTCCCCTACTCGCTCGAACACCTCTACATGCCCGACGTCCGTCGCGTGCAGAAGGGCATCGAGAAGACCTTCAACTGGTGAGCGACGTCGCGCTCCCGCAACGAGGACTCCACCATGACGCTCAAGGAATTCAGGCTCCCGGACATCGGTGAAGGCATTGCCGAGGGCGAGATCGTCGCCTGGAAGGTCAAGCCCGGTCAGTCCGTGAAGGAAGAGGACGAGTTCGTCGAAGTGATGACGGACAAGGCCACGGTGATGATCACGGCGCCGTACACGGGCGTGGTGAAGGAGCTGCGCTTCAAGGAAGGCGACGTCGTCCCCGTCGAGTCGGTGATCGCGGTCTTCGAGGTCGGCGGCGCCGCTGGCGCGAGCCCGGTCGCGTCGACACACGCCGCACCCGCGGCCCACGCCGCGCCCGTCGCGCCTGCGAGCCAGGCTCCGAGCCAGGCCCCGAGCCAACCCGCTGTGGCGAGCGCGCCGGCGGCGCGTGGCGCGATCGCGCCCGTCGAGTTCGAGCAGGCGGAGCCGGGCAAGGTGCTGGCAGCACCTGCGACGCGCCGCCGTGCGCGCGAACTCGGCGTCGATCTCCACCAGGTCCTCGGCACGGGCCCGAGTGGCCGCATCACCAACGAGGACCTCGATCGCCATCTGTCGGGCATCACCCTGCCGACCTCGGTGATCCCCGCCGCCGCGCAGCGACCGGAGAGCGCGGCGCCGGCGAAACCCGCGGCACCGGCGGCGAAGCCCGTGCCCGTACCGCGCGCGCCCGTGGCCATCGCGCCGGCCCCTGCGGGAGCGACCGAGGAGCGCATCCCGTTCCGCGGACTGCGGCGCAAGATCGCGGAGGCGATGACGCGCAGCAAGCACACCGCGGCGCACTTCACCTACGTCGACGACATCGACGTCACGAAGCTCGTCGCGCTGCGCAAGGAGGCGAAGGCGCTGTTCGCCGAGCAGGGCGTCAACATCACCTACCTGCCCTTCATCATGAAGGCGGTGGTCGAGGCGCATCGTCGCTTCCCGATGATGAACAGCTCGCTCGACGAGGCCTCGCAGGAGCTGGTCGTCAAGCGCTACTACAACTTCGGCATCGCGACCGACACCGAGCAGGGACTCATCGTCCCCGTCATCAAGGACGTCGACCGCAAGTCGATCGCCCAGCTCGCGTGGGAGCTGCAGGACCTCGCGACGCGCACGCGCGAGGGCAAGGTCGGCATCGACCAGCTCCAGGGCGGCACCTTCTCGATCACGAACGCCGGCAACATCGGCGGACTCTTCGCGACGCCGGTCATCAACTTCCCGGAGGTCGCGATCCTGGGCGTGCACGCGATCAAGAAGACACCGGTCGTCGACGCACAGGGCCAGATCGTCGTCGGCGACGTGATGTACCTCAGCGTGTCGATCGACCACCGCCTGGTCGACGGCGCCACCGGTGCACGCTGGATGAACGTCGTGAAGGACTGCCTCGAGAACCCGACGCGCCTCCTGGTCGGCTCGCTCTGACGTCTCGCTCCCGTCCGATGGCCAAACCGACGCAGTCGAAGTCCTCGCGCGCGAAGCCGAGCCCGGCTCGCACGAAGCCGTCCCCCGCCCCGGTGCCGCCCGCCGCGTCGACGGCGCCGGCCACGGGGCGTTCGGCTCTGCTGCGCGTGTTGCGCGAGGACGGCACGCTCGTCGGCGCGACCGACCCGAAGCTCCCCCTCGAGCGGCTGACACAGCTCTACGAGACGATGGTCCTCGTGCGCGAGTTCGACCGCCGGATGCTCGTGCTGCAGCGGCAGGGTCGCATCGGCTTCTACGGCCCGATCCTCGGCCAGGAAGCCGCGACCGTCGGCTCGGTCGCCGCCTTCGAGGATCGCGATTGGATCTTCCCGGCACTGCGCGAGGGAGCGGCCGCGCTCATGCGCGGACTGCCGCTGCACGTCGCGATCGCGCAGCTGATCGGCAACGACCTCGATCGGTGTCGCGGTCGGCAGATGCCCTGCCACTACACGTTCCGCGAAGGGCGCTACCACGCGATGTCGTCGGTGATCGGCACGCAGATCAGCCACGCGGTCGGCGCGGCGATGGCGGCGAAGACCCGCCGCGACGACGTCGTGATCGCGGGCTACCTCGGCGACGGCGCCACCAGCAGCAACGACTTCCACTGCGGCATGAACTTCGCCGCGGTCTACAAGGCACCGGTCGTGCTGATCTGCCAGAACAACCAGTGGGCGATCTCGGTGCCCCTGAGCCAGCAGAGCGCGTCCGAGACGCTGGCGATGAAGGCCGACGCCTACGGCATGCCCTCGATCCGCGTCGACGGCAACGACGTGCTCGCGGTCTTCGTCGCCACGCGCGATGCGGCGGCACGCGCGCGGCGCGGGGAGGGCCCCACCTTCCTCGAGCTCGTCACCTACCGGCGCCTCGGCCACTCGTCGTCCGACGATCCGTCGCGCTACCGCGACGAGTCCGAGGTGGCCGCGTGGGAGAAGCGCGACCCGATCGAGCGCATGCGCCGCCACCTCGAATCGCGGAAGGCGTGGGACAAGGAGCGCGAGCAGGAGCTCGCGGATCGCATCGCACGCGACGTGAACGAGGCGGTCCGCGTCGCCGAGACCGCGGGCCCCGTGCCGGCCCAGACCCTCATCACCGACGTCTTCGCGTCGCCGACGCCGCAGCTCGAGGAACAGCTGCGGCAGTTGCTCGACGAGTGACGCGCGACGCTGTCCCTCGCAACTCCAACCCGAACTCGCCCCTGCGCCGCGCGGACCCCGGCGGCGGATCCAACATGAGCTACGACGTCATCGTCCTCGGCGCCGGCCCTGCCGGCTACGTCTGCGCGATCCGCTGCGCCCAGCTCGGGCTGAAGGTCGCGTGCATCGAGAAGCAGCACGTCGGAGGCGTCTGCCTCAACGTCGGCTGCATCCCGAGCAAGGCCCTCATCTCGGCCGGCAAGACCTTCAAGAAGATCCGCGAGGCCGACGTGATGGGAATCGCGGTCGGCGCGCCGACGCTCGACGTCGCCAAGCTCGTGAGCTGGAAGGAGGGCATCGTCGGCAAGCTGACCGGTGGCGTCGCCGGCCTCCTGAAGAACCACAAGATCGACACCTTCGACGGGACCGCGCGCGTCACGGCCCGCGACAAGGTCACGGTGACGGGCAAGGACGGCAAGGCGCAGACGCTCACGGCGAAGAACGTCGTGGTCGCCGTCGGTTCGACCCCGATCGAGATCCCGGGCTTCGCCTTCGACGGCAAGCACGTCTGGAGCTCGACCGAAGCGCTCGCGCCGAAGAGCCTGCCCAAGCGCATGCTCGTGATCGGCGGCGGCTACATCGGACTCGAGCTCGGGCTCGTGTACCACAACCTCGGCACCGCCATCCGCGTCGTCGAGTTCATGGACCGCGTGCTGCCCGGGATGGAGGCGGACCTCAGCAAGGAGATGGGGCGCTTCCTCAAGAAGAAGGGCGTGCCGGTGCACCTCGGCGCGAAGGCCAAGGGCTATCGCGTCGGCCCGACGGGCCTGCAGGTCGAGGTCGAGATCGCCGGCAAGATCGAGACCTTCGAGTGCGACGTGGTGCTGTCGACCGTCGGTCGCCGTCCGAACGGCAAGGGTCTCGGCCTCGAGGAGCTCGGCGTGCAGTTCGACCCGAAGGGCTTCGTCGCGGTCGATGCGCAGCGACGGACCAACGTGCCGGGGATCTGGGCGATCGGCGACTGCGCCGGCCAACCGATGCTCGCGCACAAGGGCAGCCACGAGGGCCTCGTCGCCGCCGCGGCGATCGCGGGCGAGAAGGGTGCGGCGTTCGACCCGGCCTGCATCCCGGCCGTGATCTTCACGGACCCGGAGATCGCGAGCGTCGGCCTCTCCGCCGACGAGGCCAAGGCGAAGGGCTTCGAGCCGAAGGAAGGACGTTTCCCCTTCGGGGCCTCGGGCCGCGCACTCTCCATCAACGAGCCCGACGGCTGGGTGAAGGTCGTCGCCGACGCCAAGACCGACAAGCTGCTCGGCGTGCACATGATCGGCCCCGAGGTCACCGAGCTGATCGCCGAAGCCGCCCTTGCCATCGAACTCGGCGCCACCGCGCAGGACCTCGCGGGAACGATCCACGCGCATCCGACGCTCCCCGAGGCCATGATGGAGGCCGCCGAGTCGGTTCACGATCTCGCCGTGCACGTCTTCCAGCGCCCGAAGCCCGGCGCCGTTCGCCACTGATCGAACGCGCAGTCCCCTCAGCGCGCACCGCGCTGACTCACACGACTGGAACCCGCCGGACGGTCGACACGCGCCGATCCTTTCCTACGAGTCCACCACCGATGACCGAGATGTTCGCAATGTTCGAGGAAGAGAAGCCGCCCGAGGCCACGGAGCCGAATCCACCCGTCGCGGCACCGGTCCGTCCCAATCTCGACGATTGGGAGTCCTCGCTGCCGGGACTCATGGCGCGCTTCCCGAACGTGAAGATCGGCACCTTGTTCTGCGCGTACAAGGTGCAGCTCAATCCCGACCTCGACTTCCGCGATGTCCAGAGCGAAGCACGCCTCCGCGCCATCCCGCTGAGCGGCCGCAGCCTCCACCAGGCCAAGGTCCTCCTCGGCCTGGAGAAGCCTCGCCCGCAGGCGCCTCGACGCAAGAAGGCCGCCGCCGTGGAAGCGGCGGACGAGACGTCGATGCCGACGATGCCTTACACGCGCGAGGAAGAGGAGGCGGAAGAGCGCGCCGCCGCGCAACGCATGCAACGCGTCGCGGCAGCCCGTCCGTCGAGTGCCTTGCCGGCCGAGGGGAGCATCGACCTCGAGCACGCGCTGCGCGCGGCGATCGCGACCGCCGTCGAGACCGAGGCCGGGCGCTTCCGCGAGGTCATCCGCGGTGTGCTGACCATCCTCGACGAGGTCCTCGCCGACGACGACGCCTCGCAGTCCGACGACTAGGCCGAAGACGCGCCGCTCCTCTCAGCGCGGGCACCGGCCCGCAAGCCGCCGCCGGATCGGCGGCGACGGCGCCTGCGGCGTCGGATCCAGGACCCGCATGGTTCGCGCGCGGCGCGCGCGAGCTCGGGAGTCGTCGATCAGCTCGTGGTCGGCTTCGACCAGAGGTACTCGGGTTCGCCGTGCGCCTTCGCCGCCCAGCGCGAGAGCACGAAGAGCAGGTCCGAGAGGCGGTTGAGGTAGACGACGCAGGCATCACCGGTCTCGGGCTCTGCGGCCCGCAGCGTCACCACCCGACGCTCCGCGCGCCGGCAGACCGTGCGCGCCTGGTGCAGGAAGGCCCCGACCGGCCCACCGCCGGGCAGGACGAAGTCCTTCAAGGGCCCGAGCTCGGCGTTGAAGCGATCGCACCAATCCTCGAGCTGCTTCACGTCGCGCGCCCCGACCTGCGGCATGCCCTCCCAGCGATCCGAGGGACGGGTCGCCAGGTCGGCGCCGACGTTGAACAGGTCGTTCTGGACGACGCGGAGCACCGCGTCGATCGCCTCGCTCGCCGGCGGCGGTCCACCGCGATTGAAGGTCCGCGCGAGACCGAGCACCGCGTTGAGCTCGTCGACGGTGCCGTAGGCCTCGATCCGGACGTCGTCCTTGCGGAGCTCCTGGCCGCCGACGAGCCGCGTCGTGCCCTGGTCTCCGGTTCGCGTGTAGACCCGCGTGATGCGCATGGCCGCGCACGATAGCCGCCCCCCCGCGCGCCGCGATCAGGACTGCGAGGCCGGCACTCCGCGCGTGCAGTTCAGCGTGGTCCCGGTGGCCCAGCGCGCGAGGGCCTCCTGCAAGGTGGCCCAGGCGTCGTGGAGCTGGCAGGGATTGCGGGCGTCGCACGCGCGGTAGTGGAACACGCAGCGACCGAGCTCGATCTCGACGTCCATCGCGTGCAGGATGGCCTGGAACTCGATCCGGTCGGGAGCCCGCGAGAGCTTGAAGCCTCCGCCGTGTCCCTTCTGCGACTCGACGAGCCCGCCGACCACGAGTCTTCGCATCACCTTGGAGACGTAGTGCGCAGGGAGTTCGGCTCGCTCGGCCAGCTCACGGCTGCGGATCGACTCGCGGGGGGCGAGGTTCGCGAGCACGGCCATCGCGCGGAGCGCGTAGATCGCGGTCTGGGGGAGGATCATTCGTCAGGCGAGATCGGGCGGCGACGCAGAGGATCCGCGTCGCGTGGAAGCGAGTAAAGGGCGCGGATCGGGGGTTCAGAAGAAGCGCAGCTGCGCACCGCGCGAGGCCGCGACACCGGCCGGTGCACCGAGGTCCCAGACCAGCCATTGCGCGAAGAGCACGACGCCTGACAAAGCCGGATCCGTGGGCAAGGGCGCGGCGAGCGTCGCCGTCCCCGCACCCGCCTGCCCCGTCGCCCCACCGAGCGGGAGGTTCACCAGCAGCGGCGACGCGCCCAGGGCGACGTGGAGGTTCACGCCGTTGATCTGCGTGCCCGGTGGCGCGGCCTGCAATCCGAGGAGGAGCGTCGCCGGCGCCCCGCCGCGCGCGTTGCCGACGCCGATGCGGAAGTCGACGTTGCCCAGATTCGCGGGGACCTCCGCGAGCATCTGGGGCACGCGATTGCCCGAGCCCGCGGTGCCCGGTCCGTAGAGGAAGCCCGCCGCCGGCACGCGCTCGCTCAGCAGGGTCGGCCGGTCGAAGGGCGACGTCTCGGCGGCGACGCGCGGATCGGTCAGCGCGTTCGTGACGAAGTCCGTCAATTGGCCGCGCTGCTGCGGCGTCAGCGTGAGCGGCTGCAGGAGGGGGTCCTGGTTGTCGCGGTTCGTGCCGCCCCCGGCGACGTAGAAGTTGAGCACCAGGTTGAAGCCGGTGAGACCGCCCGCGTGGAAGAAGCTCGGCCGCAGGCCGACGTTGCGCAGGCTCGGCACCTTGAACTTCCCGCGGTCGGCGGGGTCGCCGCTGCTCTCCGCGAGCCCGCCGTCCTGCGCGATCGGGCGCAGGCCGAGGTTGCGGAACTGGGCGTCGCTGAAGAGGCCGGGAACGTGACAGAGGTTGCAGCGACCGATGCCGTTGAACACGTTCATCCCCGCGATCTGGTTCGGCGTCATCGCGCCGGGCTCGCCGCGCTGGAAGCGGTCCCAGGGCGTCTGGTCGGGGATCAGGGTCCGTTCGTAGGTCGCGAGCGCATAGGCGATGCGCGACGGCGTGATCGCCGGGTCGCCGAACGCCGCGGCGAAGAGCTCGGGATACCGCGCGCCGTTCGCGAGGGCCGCCGAGAGGTCGGCCGGCACCTGGCTCGCGAGCGCCATCGGACGGACCGCGGCGAGCTTGTTCGTCACCTCGCTCCAGGTCCGGCCCGCGTGCCCCATCTCGATGACGTCGAGGATCGGCTTGAGCGCCTGGTCCTCGAGCGCGGCCCCCGACGCGATGAGGAGTGCCTGCGAGAGCGGGTCGCGGAAGCTGCCGGGAAAGCGGCCGTCCCAGGAGAGTCGCGGGAACCACGCGCCGAGGATGAAGCTCGGAGTCGCGCGGCGGGTCACCTGGGGCTGGAGCCCGAAGGCCGGGTCGCTCTCGTAATGGTTGGCGGAGTCGGAGCGGATCACGCCGGGCGAGGCGAAGTTGTCATCCGGGGTGCCGAGTGTCCCGTCGAGGCCCGGGCTCGGCTGCCGGCGCGGGTCGCCCCCACCGCTCCCCGGCCGATGGCAGGTGCCGCAGGCCATCAGGTTGTTGCTCGAGAGCTGCTCCTCCCAGAAGAGCAGCTTGCCGAGGACCCGCTTCTCCTCGGTGATCGGGTTCTCCGGCGGGACGGGGATCGGCGGCAGACCGCCTTGGGCAGCGAGTTTCGCGACCAGGAGGAGCGCACAGACGCCGGCGGGAACCGGCCGCCGCGCGCGGCGCGGAGCGGGGGATCGCGCGGGCTCGCAGACCGGTGAGGAACGGGCAGGGATTCGTTCGGGCATGGAGATCGGAACGACCGCGGCAGGGAGGGAGCGCGGATAACGGCAGCGTCAGCCCATCGCCCACGGCAAACGGATGCCTGCGCCGGGACGGACTCCGATCAGCACGCGCAGGGCGCACGGCGGCATTTCGGACAACCGCGCGCATACTTCGCCCGCCCGAGCGCCTCGAGATCGAACCCGTGGAGCGAAGCCAACGAGGCGAGCCACGCGTAGACGTCCGCGAACTCCTCCTCGAGATTCTGCTGCTCCTTGCGGCGGATCGCCCGCACCAGCTCACCGACCTCCTCGACGAACCACAGCAGCGTGCCGGGCACCCCGCGCGACGCGTCGCGGGCGAGGTAGATGCGCTCGATCAGCGCCTGGAAGGACTCGGCGTCGGCCGGGGAGGGCCGCGGTGCTGATGCGTCCGACATCTCAACCCATCCGCTTGCAGGTCAGGAGCAGCACGTCCTCGCGGAGTCCATCGGTGCCCTGGCCCTCGAGCGTGCCGAGGACGAGGTTCATGAACGCCGCGGTGTGCTTGGGGGAATGCGTGCGGACGAGGTCGAGCAACTCCTGGAGTCGGACGCCCGCATCATTGGACTGCACGAGGCGCACGCCGGTGGTCACGTCGATCTTCTCGCTCCGCAGGCTCTTCTCGAAGACCGGGCCGTCGTCGAGGCCGAGTGCGAGCCCCTCGGCGGAGAGCTCGAGGACCTCTCCGGCGCGACAGATCCACAACGGCGCGCCGAAGCCCGCCTGGTAGAGCTTGGCCTCCTCGGCCCCGTATTCGATCAGGCTCGCCCTCGCGCAGGCACCGCGCGGGAGTCTCTGGAAGAGCACCTTGTTCGCGTGCGCGAGCGCTTTGCGGGCATTGGCACCCGCCTCGAGGGCCCGCACGATCTCGTCGCGCGCCATGCGCGCCGCGACGACGGAGATCGAGCTCGCGCCCTCGCCGCTCACCACCCAGGCCACGCCCGACTGGGCGCCGAAGTAATCGAGCCCGCCCCGCGTGCCGGGGCACATCGCGGCGTCGAGCTCCCAACCCTCGCTGCCCGCCGGTGGGACCAGCGCCTTGTCGCGGAGCTCGCGCACCGCCGGGTCCATCGAGGCGGCGGCGCCGCGACCCTTCTCCATCTCCGCGAACATCGAGGCGAGATCGGTCGCGAGGTATTGGACGGCCCGACCGAGGGCGGTGACCTCGTCGTTGCCGGAGTTGCGGACGCGGACCTCGGTGCCTCCCCGCCCGAGCTTGCTCACGGCGAGCCCGAGGTCGGTCAGTCGTCCACCGATCGAGGTGCCGAGGCTCCAGGCGACGAGGGCGACCACCGCACCGACCACGAGCGACAGGAGCGCGCCGAACAGCCATTGCCGCCGGTCGTCGGGGCCCATCAGCGCGACGATCAGCATCGCCCCCAGGGCGGCCGCGAGGCCGCAGACGATCGCCAGACGCAGCGCGAGCCGGCCCGTGCTCTTCGAACCGCGCTTGCTCATGCGATGGCCAGTTCCGATCGGTGCATCCGCGCAGCATAGACGCGAGCCCCGCGGCCTCGCGATGGCGCGTTCTTGCCGCGTCGGGATGCGTCTCGCTCCACCGTCGCACGGGGTCCGGCCGATCGATGGGACGGGCGGCGGATTTCCGGGAATGGGTGCTGCACCGCGACAGGAACACTGCGGACGCGTCCGGCACCCCCGGTCGCGATGAGTCACCGGCCTCGGCCGTCGTCGAGAGCCCCCATCGGATCCCCCATCGGATCCCCCATCGGATCCCCACGGAACCTGCCCTTGCGATGCGCTCGACCCTCGTCGCCCTGCCCGTGACCGTGGCCGCCTGCCTGATCGCGTGGCTCCTGCGGTCGGGCGACACCGAGCCTCCGCAGACGCGTCGGCTGGAATCCCCGCTCGCGCCGAGCGCGATCTTCAGCCGCGATCCCGGGCCGGTCCCCGCTCGACGCGCGGAGTTCGAGCCGGCACCGGACGGGCCGGAGCGAGGCGCCGCACGCACCCCGTCGCAGGCTCTGCCCGCCGATGCACCCGCACGCCAGGGCCGCGATGCGACCACGACGTCGATCGAGACCGCGGCGTCTCGAAGAGCACGCGTCGAGCGGGAACTGCTCGAGCACATCCGCGCGCAATGGCCACGCGAGGACTTCGTGCGCTGGGTGCTCGCCAACCGCCCCCAGACCGACGACCCGGCACCACGAGGCCTGAGTGCCGTCGACGTCGAGCTCGCCCATGACTGTGCGACGTGGTCGATGATGCGGGCCTTCGTGCCCCTCGTCAGCGAGCTTCGCACGGTCGAAGCGCGGCAGGTCGAGATCGCGACGAAGGGCGATCGCGATGCCGAGAGCCGCGATCGCGCGGCGCGCATGCTCGAGTTCCAGGATGCGAGTGCGAATGCCCTCTTCGCACGCCTGGAGCGGCTCAATGCCGACCTCGCCGAAGGTCGCGTCTCGCTCCTGCTCCATGGCATGGGCGGCCCGCAACAGGTCTCTCGGGCCACCGCCCACGCGCTCGTGCACAATCCGTGGCGGAAGTACACGAGCTGCAGCTTCCAATCCGGACCCTGGCGCGTGGCACTTCGCATCCGGGACGAGCATTGGGACGAGCCCGATCGCACGAAGATCCTCGCGCCGGCGGCGGTCGTCTTCGCCGCGAAGTGATCCGGACCACGCGCCACCCTTCTCATCCAGTCCAATCAGAGCAAGTCATGCGCATCTCCCTCGGCTTCGGGCTCGTCGCCCTCGTATCGCTCGGCATGGCACCCTCGGGACGGCTCTCGCCCGCCGACGACTGCATCTGTGCAGCCGAGGCCACGAGCGATGGCTACTACGAGGACGGCGCGCGCGTCGAGTTCACGACCGCAGGACTCCAAGCCGACATCACCGTGGGCGCGTTCGTCGGGAGCCTCTCCGGACTCCCCTGCATTGCCCAATGCTCACCGGGAGCCGGCTGCACGGCCCGCGTGTACGCCGAGATCGTCTGGACCGGTGATCAGTCACTCTGCATTCCGGCGGCGATGAACGAGATGCAGCTCGAGTGCGTGAACTCGAACTGCGGTGCGTACCACCAGTGTTGCCACGCCTTCGCGGGCGGCGAGGGGATCGGGGACGTCTGGAACTTCGACTTCCCGGTCTCGAGCGGCTGCGGCAACGCCTTCCGGACCGAACTCGACTTCGCGACCAGGCTCGAGCCCGAGGACTGCGGTACCCAGGGAACGGTCGGACTCTTCGAGATCAAGTGGGCCTTCGACTGCAGCTCCTGCACGCCGGCCTACCCGCTGCAGTGAAGCGGCGCGACGTCTCAGGGCAACCCGAACGCGTGCAGGAGCCAGAGCCCGGCCGCTGCCTGCACGGCGGCGACGACGTCATCGGCCATCACTCCGAGCCCACCCGGCAGCTCCTCGGCGCGGCGCGCCGGAGGGAGCTTGAGCACGTCGAAGATGCGGAAGAGCACGAAGGCGAGCGCGTGGGTCCACGGGCCAGGACGTCCGTGCAGCGCGGCATCGATCGCGACCACCACGAGGTAGCCGACGATCTCGTCGAGCACGACACAGCCCGGGTCCTCGCGGCCGAAGAGGCGCACGATCGCGCGGCCCGAAGCACAGCCGACCAGGAAGAGTCCGAGCGCGATGCCGCTCAGCGCCAGGACGAGGGCCGCGCCGTCGAGCAGGGCTCCGAGCGGGACCGCGAGCAGCACGCCGCCCAGGGTGCCGAAGGTCCCCGGTGCGAGGGGCGCAGCGCCGAGCCCCATGCCGAGCAGGATCGCACGCCACACGCGATCGCGCAGCCGCGCGAACGCGGCACTCATGACGCGCGCAGCAGATGCCGCGCCTTCCAGACGTAGTTCGCACCGGACCACAGGGTCAGTGCGAGGGAGACCCAGATTCCGACCGCCGCGAGCAGCCGCCAGAACGTGGTCCCCGCGACGAGCGTGATGAGCGCACCGGCGGTGAACGCCTGCACGATCATCTTGATCTTCCCCAGTCGATCCGCGGGAAAGGCGATTCCCTGCGACTCCGCGAGCCCGCGCACGGCGGTGACGAGGAACTCGCGCGCGACGATCACGACGACCATCCAGGTCGCCAGATACTCGGCGGCGGCCGGGAAGCGCAGCAGCGAGATCAGCACGCCGCAGACGAGGACCTTGTCGACGAAGGGATCGGCGACGCGACCGAAGGGCGTGACCTGCCCATTGCGTCGCGCGAGCCAGCCATCGACGAAGTCGGAAGCCGCGGCGACGACGAAGATCCAGAACGCGATCCAGACCGGCGTGGTCGACGGTGCCGTCGCCGCGCCGCAGGCCTCCAGCAACGCGACGCACGCGACGGTCAGCACGAGCCGGCCCAGCGTGATCGCGTTCGGGAGGTTCACGCATCACCCTGCGGGATCGCCCGCGCGATCAGGTCGTACTCGTCGACACCCGTGATCTCGACGTCGACGAGGTCGCCGGCCTCGAGCCCGGAAGCGATCACGCGGACGTGGCTGTCGACCTCCGGCGCATCCGCCGTGCTCCGCGCCAGGGCGATCTCGCCCGGTGCAGCGGCGTCCCGGCCGTCGACCAGCACCCGCATGCGCGTGCCCACGAGACCCTCGTTGCGGGCGACGTGGATCGTCTTCTGCATCGCCATCAGCTCGGCACGGCGCTCCTCGGCGAGTTCGCTCCGGACGAGCCCTTCCAGCGCGAACGCGGCCGTGCCCTCCTCGTGCGAGTAGCAGAACACGCCCATGCGCTCGAAGCGGTACTCCGCGACGAAGCGACGCAGCTCGTCCTGGTCGGCCTCGGTCTCGCCCGGGAAGCCGACGATGAAGGTCGTGCGCACGGCGATGCCCGGCACCTCCTCGCGGAGCCGCGAGAGGATGCGACGCACCTGACTCGAGTCGACGCCTCGGCGCATGCCCCGCAGCATCGCGCTGCTGATGTGCTGCACCGGGATGTCGAGATACGGCACGACCTTCTCGTGCTCGCGCATCACGGTCGTCAGTTCGGGCAGCACCGTGTGCGGATACGCGTACATCAGGCGCACCCACTCGATGCCCGGCGTGTCCGCGAGCTTCTCGAGCAGCACGTGGATGCTGCGCTTGCGATCGAGATCGAGCCCGTAGGCGGTCGTGTCCTCGGCGACCACCACCAGCTCCTTCACTCCCGCTCCGGCGATGCGGCGCGCCTCCTCGAGGAGCACGTCCATCGGCTTGCTGCGATTGCGCCCGCGCATGTTCGGGATCGCGCAGAACGAGCACGTGTGATCGCAGCCTTCCGAGATGCGCAGGTAGGCGTAGCTCTTCGGGGTCAGGAGCACACGACCCACGTCGCTGCGCGACGACTTCGGACGCCCGCCGTCGACCGTCGCGACCATGCGCTTGTCGGTGCCGTTGACGATGCGACGCACCACGCCGGGCACGCCCGAGTAGTCCGAGATGCCGAGCACGGCATCGAGTTCGGGGATCGAGCTGCGCAGGTCGTCGGCGTAGCGCTGCGCGAGGCAGCCGACGGCGACGACGCCCTTCACCGAACCGTCGTCCTTCAGACGACAGGCCTCGAGGATCGTGTCGATCGACTCCTGCTTGGCGCTCTCGATGAAGCCGCAGGTGTTGACGACGACGACGTCCGCATCGGCGGGCTCGGGCACGATGGCCAGGCCCTCCTCGGCAACGTGGCCGAGCAGGACCTCGGAATCGACCAGGTTCCGGGCACAGCCCAGGCTGATCAGGCAGACGCGGATCGCCTCGTTCACGACATGCTTCGTGCGCGCGGGCGCGACCCGTGCGACCGGGATCGCGCCCGCGGGCGTTGCTCACGGCGAGCGGGACGCCGCCGTGACGGAGTGATGTGGTCTCAGGTTGGCCGGTCGCGTCTCAGGCCGGCTTCGACTGCACGACCCAGACCTTGACCGTCGCGTCGACCTCCGGGTGGAGGTGGACGACGACGTCGTAGACGCCGATCTCCTTGATCGGGTGATCGAGGCGGATCGTCTTGGCCTCGACGGTGATCCCCTTCTCCTGGAGCGCGTGCGCGATCTGCGTCGCCGCCACGGAGCCGAAGAGATGGCCGTCGTCGTTCGCGCGACCCTCGATGGTCACCGAGGTCTGTTCGACCTTGGCCGCGAACTCCCTCATCGACTCGAGGCGCTGGCGCTCCTCGGCGACGGCGCGCTCGCGGACCTTCTCGATCTGCGCGAGGTTGGCCTTGGTCACGGGCACGGCCAGCCCCATCGGGAGCAGGTAGTTGCGCGCGTAACCGGGCTTGACGGTGACGATCTCACCGATGCGTCCGAGGTGCTCGATGTTCTTGTTCAGCAGGAGTTGCATTGCTCACCCCCTCCCCACGAAGGGCATCAGGGCCATGTGACGCGCGAGCTTGATCGCATTGGCGAGCTGACGCTGGTGCTGGCCGGAGAAGCCCGTGCGGCGACGCGAGGCGATCTTGCCCGTCGGCCCGACGAACTTCTGGAGATAGGCCACGTTCTTGAAGTCCAGGGGCTCCTCGGGAGCCGCGACCTTCTTGGCCTTGCCGAAGCGCGAGAACTTCCCGCGCTTGCCGTTGCCATTGCCGTTGCCGCCGCCGGGACCACCGCGACGTCCGCCGCTGTCGCCACCGCCGTAGCCGCCGCCGTAGCCGCCGCCCGAGAACCGGTCGTTGTTGTCGTTCATCGCCCTCACTCCTTCTTCGCAGCCTCAGGGGTCTCGCCGCCCTCGGCGGCAGGTGCTTCCTCGGCGGGCTCCGCCGACTTCTCCGCCGCGCGCTCCGCACGCTCGGCAGCGCGCGCTGCGGCGGCCGCCGCCTCACGCTCCGCCTGCATCGCCTCGCGGCGAGCGGCGACGTCCTCGACGCGCACCTGGCTCTCGTCGAACGCGGCCTCCGGCTCGAAGGCCGTGGCCGGGATCTCGTCGATCGCCTGGGTGAGGTGCCGCAGCACCGGCTCGCTGAACTCGAGATCGCGGCGGATCGGACCGAGCGCGCTCGTGTCGGCCGTGAAGTAGATCAGCAGGTAGGTCCCGCGCAGCTGGCGCTGGATCGGGTAGGCGAGACGACGCTCGTCCCAGCGCTTGCAGCTCTGGATCTCCGCGCCGTGCTTCGTGAACAGGCTGGTCATCTGCTCCTTGAGCGGCTGCCAGCCCTTGCGCACCTCCCGATTGTCGAGGAGGAGCATCGCTTCATAGGTTCGCTTCGTGACGCTTGGCATCAGGACTCACGATCTCCACGAGCACCATCGCGACCGGCCGAGCCCGTGCTCGTGCCGAAGCCATTGTGGCGCTCCATCAGGGTTTCGACCGAAGTGCCGGCGCACCACTCGGTGGCGACGTCGGCGCAACGCTCGACGACCGATCGGAGAACCTCCCGTTCCTCGGGGAGGAAGCGAGCCAGGACGAAGTCCGCGGCGGATTCGCCGAGGTCTTGTCCAGCAAGTCGCCCGATACCGAGACGGAGACGGGGATAGGCGTCGGAACACAGAGCCTGTTCGATCGATTTCAGGCCGTTGTGTCCGCCGGTGCTCCCCGACGGCCGGATTCGGATCCGGCCCAGCGGTAGGTTCAGATCGTCGACGACGACAAAGAGCGATGCCGGACTGAGTCCCGCGGCGCGCAGGAGCGGCGCCGCGACCTCACCCGACAGATTCACGTAGGTCAGGGGTTTGACGAGCAGGACCGGGTCCGGCCCGAGACTCCGACCCGGACCTCGGGCACCCTCGACGAGGGCGACCGCGGCCTTGACCTTCCCGCTGAAGTGGCGCTCCCCGTCCGGGGAACGCCGCTCGAGCCGACGGAAGCTCAGCCCCAGACGGGCGGCGAGGCAGTCCAGGACGATGAACCCCGCGTTGTGACGCGTCTCCGCGTACTCGGGACCGGGGTTGCCGATACCCAGCACCACGCGGCGGTGATCCATCGCTCGGGAGCGACTCGAAGCTCGAAAGGGGCGGGAAGACTAGCGAGCGCGACGGGCAAAACCAAGCCGGGCCTCGGCCGCCGCGGGGCGCGCCGGACCCGCGACCAGGCTCACTCGGCGCCCGGGATGTGGCAGACGCGGAGGGTCGGCTCGCAGTCGAGCGACACGCCGGTCGGCAGTTCGACGTCCTTGGCGAGGATCTCGTCGCCGAGGTTGAGGGCCGCGACCTTCACCTCGATGTGGTGCGGCAGCGCGGCCGGCAGGACCTTCAGCGCGAGGTTCGACACGTCCTTCACGAGGGTCCCACCCTTCGCGAGGCCGGCCGGCACGCCGATGAAGGTCAGCTCGACCCGCAGCCGCAGCGGGACGTTCAGGTCGATGCGCATGAAGTCGAGGTGCATCGGCGTGTCGCCGAGGTGGTCGTACTGCACCTCCTTGAGCAGGACGGCCTCGGTGCCGCTCTGGGTCTGGAGCTGGAACACCTTGTGGCGTTCGCGCAGTTCGAGACCGAAGACGTGCGCGTCGACCGCGAGGTTGACGGGGTCCTTGCCGCGTCCGTAGACGACGGCGGGCACCTTGCCGGCCGCGCGGAGGTGACGCAGTTGCTTCGAACCGGACTCGGCACGCGCTTCGGCGCGGAGGGTCGTGACTTCCATGGGGATCCTGAGGGCTGCGGAAAGAGGGGGTGGCTGCGGGCAGCCGTGTGGTTCGTGATCAGCGCGACTCGAGGTCGCGCGGCGCGGAGTCGAAGAGCGAGCTGACGCTCTCGCTCCGGTGGATGCGGTCGATGGCGCGCGCGAGCAGCGGCGCGACGGAGGCCTGCACGAGTCGCGCGGGCTTCGGGCCGCGGACCGGGATCGTGTCGGTGAAGAGGATCGTCTCGGCCGGGCACGCGTCGAGCTTCTTGACCGCATCGCCGCAGAGCACGGCGTGGGTCGCGACGATGAAGACCTTCCGCGCGCCGCGTTCCTTGACGATGCGCGCGGCGTCCGAGATCGAGCCGCCGGTCGAGATCATGTCGTCGACGAGCACGACGTCGCGCCCGCTGACGTCACCGACGACGTTCTCCGCGACCGTCTCGCGCCCGCTGATGCGGCGCTTGTCGACGATCGCGAGGTCGGCGCGCAGGTCCTTCGCGTAGGCGCGCGCGAGCTTCGTGCCGCCGACGTCGGGCGAGACCACGATGGGCTTGTCGGCCCCGAGCTCGCGCACCTTCTCCATGAGCACGGGGCGCGCGTAGAGGTGGTCGACGGGGATGTCGAAGAAGCCCTGGATCTGCGCCGCGTGCAGGTCGATCGCGACGACGCGCTGCGCGCCCGCGGTCGTGATGAGGTTGGCGACGAGCTTCGCGTTGATCGGCACGCGGCCTTCGTCCTTCCGGTCCTTCCGCGCGTAGCCGAAGTACGGGATCACCGCGGTGATCGTCTCGGCCGAGGCGCGGCGCAGGCAGTCGATGAAGGAGAGCAGCTCGAAGAGGCTGTCGTGGACCGGCGGGCAGGTGGGCTGCACGACGAAGACGTCGGCGCCGCGCACGTCGCACTCGACCTTCAGGTTGATCTCGCCGTCGGGGAAGTCGGAGATCGAGACCTCGCCGATGGGGATGCCCATGTGCGCGCAGATGTCGCGCGCGAGCTGGGGATGCGCCCGACCCGCGAAGACCCGCAGACGTTCGCCGCGCTTCATGCCTTGGGTCCTCTCTCGTGCGCCGACTTCTCGAGACGCCTGGCCGGCACGCCGACCCAGGTCTCGCCCTCGCCGACCGGGCTGTTCCTGCGCACCACGGCGCCGGCGCCCGTCGTCGCGCCCTTGCCGACCTGCAGCGGTGCGACCAGCACCGTGCCGCTGCCGACGAACGCGCCGTCGCCGACGACCGTCCTGTGCTTGTGCTTGCCGTCGTAGTTCGCGGTGATCGTGCCGGCGCCGATGTTCACGCCTTCGCCGAGCTCCGCGTCGCCGAGATAGGCGAGGTGCTTCGCCTTGCTGCGGCGACCGACCCGCGACTTCTTCACCTCGACGAAGTTGCCGATCTCCGCGCCGTCCTCGAGCACCGCGTTCTCGCGCAGGTGCGCGAAGGGCCCGACCTCGCATCCCGCGCCGATCACGACGCCCTTGCGGATCACGCTGCAGGGCAGCACGCGCGTGTCGCGGCCGATGACGACGTCGTGGTCGATCCAGGTCGTCGCGGGGTCCTCGATCATCACGCCGTTCGCGAGGTGACGCTCGAGGATGCGGTCCTGCATCACCGCGCGGGCGAGCGCGAGCTGCTGGAGCGAGTTCACGCCGAGCGCCTCGTCGGCGTCGTCGAGCTCGACGGTCTCGACCGCGTGACCCGCGGCGAGCAGGTTGCCGATCGTGTCGGTCAGGTAGAGCTCGCCCTGCGCGTTCTGCGCGCTCAGGTTCGCGAGCGCGGGCCGCAGCGCCGCGGCGTCGTAGCAGTAGACGCCGACGTTGATCTCCTCGATCGCGCGTTCGTCGTCGCTGCAGTCGCGCTCCTCGCGGATGCCGAGCACGGCGCCGCTCTCGTCGCGCAGGATGCGGCCGAGGCCCGTCGGGTCGTCGGGCAGCGCGGTGAGCAGCGCGGCCGCCGCGTCGCCGCGCGCGGCGCGCAGCGCCGCGTAGGTCTCGCTGCGCAGCAGCGGCATGTCGCCGTAGCAGACGAGCACGTCGCCGACGAAGCCCTCGAGCGCCGCCATCGCGACCTGCACCGCGTGGCCGGTGCCGCGCGGAGCGCCCTGATCGACGATCGTCAGGCCGCCGCGCGCGGCCAGGCTCGCCTCGACCTTCTCCCTGCCGTGGTGCAGCACCACGACCGTGCGCGCCGGCGCGAGCGCCGCGACCTCGTCGAGGACGGTGCCGAGCAGCGTGCGGCCGCAGAGCGGCAGCATCACCTTCGGCAGGCTCACCTTGGTGCGCTTGCCGAGCCCGGCGGCGAGGACGAGGACGGCGAGGGGACGATTCATGTCGGGATCGCCGCGCTCGGCGAAAAGGGGCGAGGATTCTGCGGAGCCGAGGGGACGGGGTCAAGACGACGCGCGGACCGGGAACTATCCTGCCCCGCCGCCGCGAGCCGCCGATGCCCGAAGTCCACTTCGCCCAGGCACTGCAGACCCACGTGAACTGCCCGCCCCAACGCGTGGCCGGGGCCACGGTCCGCGAGGCCCTCGAGGCCGCCTTCGCCGCCGCCCCGCGCCTGCGCGGCTACGTCCTCGACGAGCACGGCGGGCTGCGCCATCACGTCGCCGTCTTCGTCGACGGCAAGGCCCTCGCCGACCGCTCGCTCGCCGCGCCCGTCGCGGCGCAGAGCCGCATCCACGTCATCCAGGCCCTCTCGGGCGGGTGACGGCCCTCGCCGTTCAAGCAGTCTGGTCGCGCGAAGTTCCGCAGGGACTCGCGGCGACTCGAGGGCGACCGCGCCAGCCTCACCTCCCTGCTGCGCAAGCCGCGACCAGCCCGTCGGTTGTCGGCCGATGCTCGCGCGGAAGGACCGCGGGTTAGGATCCGGCCCAGGAGGTCCGACATGCCGAGTTCGCTCCCTCTCGTGGCTCTGTTGCTCGCAGTCCTGGCGGCGTCGAGCCGCGCACAACAGACGTGGATCGTCGATGCCGCGGGAGGCGGGAACTTCACCGACCTGCCCCCCGCGGTCGACGCCGCCAGCCCCGGCGACACGATCGAGGTGCGCGCCGGAGACTATTCCGCGCCGGTGATCCGGCGCGCACTCATCGTGCGTGGCGCGAACGGCGCGCGCGTCACCCGTGGCCGTTTCGCCATTCGCGACCTCCCTGCGGGAGAGCTTTGCAGCATCGCAAGCCTCACGATGACCGTCGGCCTCGATCTCGAGGCGTGCGCGGGAGCCGTGACCTTGAGCCGCTGCACGATCCGCGGGCCACACCGGATGCACTCGTCGAACTGGATGTTCGGCACCGTGCTGATCCACTCATGCCGGCGCGTCGACCTCTTCGAGTGCTCCGTGAGCTCGGAGGGGGCCTTCTTCGTCGCTGCCCTCGACGTGTTCTCGTCCAACGTTGCGTTCGCACGGGGATCGCTGGTCGGAATCCGGCCGGGCAACATCAGCAACTGCGGCCTCTATTGGACCGGAGTGGCACCGGGCGGCCCAGCGATGTCCGTCCGCGACTCGCTCATCTCCTTGGACGGCGTCTCGCTCGCCGGTGGGGGCGATGGCTGCTACTTCGCCGGCGGATGGGGCAATACGACGTGGCCGGGCCCCTCTGTGCTCGGCGCCTCGAATTCGGAGCTCCGCGTTGTGGGAATCAGCTCGACCGTGGTGTCGTTCCTCGGGGGGACCCTCAGCCCGAAGGTGAACACCATCAACGGCCGCCTCCTCTACGACCCGCGCACCGGCTTCGGTGCGTACTGCGGCGCCACCACCGCGAATTGCAGCCCTGCGACTCTCGACGTCATGCGCATCTCCCAGACGCTGAACTCGCTCGATTTCAGCGTCCATGCGGACCCCGGCGTGCTCAGCCAGATCCTCGTTTCGAGGCCGGGAATTCCGGCCGACCTCAATGGCCTCGGCCTGTCCTGGCTGGACCCCGCGACGGTGGTGCCGCTCGCATCCGGAGTCCACACCGCCGCAGTGTGGTCGTACTCCCTGCCCCTCGTCTCACCCACGGCAAGCGGCGTGGCGATCACCGCTCAGGCCGCGGTGCTCCGCGCCGGGACCGTGAACTTCAGCGAGGCCGCCACGCTGGTCCTGCGCTGATCCGAAGGCCCCACACGTCGCCCGCACTATGCTGCGCATCCTCCCGCCGGCGGCGCCGTAACCCGGTCCTCGCTGCGTGCCGCACGCTCATCCCGACTCGCGGCGACGGCGGATTTCCACCCAACGCTGCTGCCCGCCATGAGCGATCGACTGCTCGTCGGAACCAAGAAAGGTCTCTTCAGCTTCCGCCGCAGCGGCCGCGGCGCCTGGACGCCGAGCGGGCCGAGCTTCCCCGGCGTCCCGGTCAGCATGGTCTGCCACGACCCACGCGACGGCGGCGTCCTCCTCGCGCTGAACCACGGCCACTTCGGCGTGAAGTTCCACCGCAGCGACGACGACGGCGCGAGCTGGCGCGAACTCGCGGCACCGGCCTACCCGCCGCGGCCCGAAGGCGAGCCGGAGCTCGTCGACATGATCGGGCGGCGCATCCCGTCGACGCTGAAGGACGTCTGGTCGATGGTCCCGGGCGGCAGGGACCAGCCGGGTCGCATCTGGTGCGGGACGATCCCCGGCGCGCTCTTCCGCAGCGACGACGGCGGCGCGTCGTGGCAGCTCGTCGAGTCGCTCTGGAACGACCCGAGCCGCACGCAGTGGATGGGCGGCGGTGCCGACGCGCCGGGCATCCACTCGATCTGCGTCGACCCGCGCGACGGCAGGCGGCTCTCGATCGCGATCTCCTGCGCCGGCATCTGGCATTCCGACGACGACGGGGCCACCTGGACCGCCGCGTGCGCGGGCATGCGCGCCGAATACGCGCCGCCCGGTCAGGAAGAGGAGCCGCTCGCGCAGGACCCCCACCAGATGGTCCGCTGTCAGGCCGCACCCGAGCGGCTCTGGGTGCAGCACCACAACGGCATCTTCCGCAGCGACGACGGCGGCCGGCGCTGGACCGAGATCAAGCAGGCCGGCCCGTCCTGCTTCGGCTTCGCCGTCGCGGTCCATCCGCGGCGACCCGATTGCGCCTGGTTCGTCCCCGCGAAGAAGGACGAGTTCCGCATCCCGGTCGACGGCAAGCTCGTCGTCACGCGCACCCGCGACGGCGGCCGCAGCTTCGACGTGCTCGACCGCGGCCTCCCCCAGATCCCCGCGTACGACCTCGTCTACCGCCACGGCCTCGACATCGCCGCCGACGGCGAGCGCCTCGCGTTCGGCAGCACCACCGGCGGCCTCTGGGTGACCGAGAACGGCGGCGACGAGTGGCACGCGCTGCCCGTGCGCCTGCCGCCGGTGCATTGCGTGCGCTTTGCGTGAGCGGGCGGCGCGTCGCATCCTCGCCGCTCCTCGCCGCGACCGCGCGCCATGCCACGTGAACCCGATCCGACGAAGCGCCGCCCCTGGCGCATGGCAGCGCTGGGAGCCCTGAGCGTCGGCGGACCGGTCCTCGGCGCGCTCGCCGCGACGACGAGCGCTGCGGCCTGGCTCCCGCTCGTCAGCGACGGGAGCGGGCTCACCGCGTTCGCCGTCGTCGCGTGCCTCGCCCTGCTCGCGGGCCTCTCGCTCCTGCCCACCCTCGTCGCCGGCACCATCTGCGGCTTCGTCTTCGGCGCCCCGAGCGGAGCGCTGCTCGCGCTCGCGAGCGTGCTCGCCGCGGCCCTGCTCGGCCGTGCGTTCTTCCTCTGGCTCGCGGGACCGCAGCTCGGCGCCTCGCTCTGTGCCGGGCCCCGCGCGGCGGCGGTGCACGCCGCTCTCGTCGGAGGGAGCACGCTGCGCGGCGCCGCCATCCTCGCGCTGGTCCGGCTCTCGCCCGTCCTACCCTTCGCGGCGACGAACCTGCTCACGGCGCTGGCGCGGATGCCGCTGCGCGCCTTCGTGCTCGGCTCGGCCGTCGGCATGGCTCCGCGCACGGTGCTGGTGGCGTTGGCGGGAACGGAGCTCCGTGCGCTGACGCTCGACGTGGACGCGCCCCGCGGAACCCTGCTCATCGGACTCGCGGCGACCTTGCTCGCCCTGCTCGTGGTGACGGCGCTCGCACGGCGTGCCCTGGCCCGCGCGCTCCCCGTGCCCGAGGCGGCGACGGGCGGCTTCGTCAGCGACGAGTCGCACTGGCGCGACCGGTGATCAGGCGCGCCCCGCGACGAAACGTGATGTAACTCCACGCCCACGAGAGCACGACGAAGAGCCGATTCCGGAAGCCGACGAGGAAGAGCACGTGGATCGCCATCCATGCGAACCAGGCGGCGAAGCCGCCGAATCGCAGTCGTGGGCCGAAGTCGGCGACGGCCCGCGCACGGCCGATGGTCGCGAGCGAACCCTTGTCGACGTAGCGGAAGGGCTCGCGGGGCCGCTGTGCGAGATCGGCGAGGATGCACCGCGCGGCATGCCTTCCCCCTTGGATGGCGGCGGGCGCGACCCCGGGGACCACGCGACCCTGGCTCGCGATCGCGGCGAGATCACCGACGACGAAGGCCTCCCGATGACCGCTGATCGAGAGATCCTGCTCCACCTTCACGCGGCCGGCGCGATCGAGCGGCGTGCCCAACGCCTTCGCGAGAGGTGACGCGGTGACGCCGGCGGCCCAGAGCACCGTGCGCGCCGCGATCCGTTCGCCGCTCTTCAAGGTGATGCCATCCTCGTCGACGGCCGTGACGACCGCGTTCGTGCGCACCTCGACGCCGAGGGACTCGAGCTGTCGTTGCGCTGCCGCCGACAGATCCTCCGGGTAGACGGGCAGGACCCGGGGCGCGCCTTCGAGCAGGATCACGCGCGCCTGGCGCGGGTCGATGTGGTCGAAGTCCCGCGCGAGCGTGTGGACCGCGAGTTCGACGAGCGCACCGGCGAGCTCGACGCCCGTGGGGCCGGCGCCGATCACGACGAAGCAGAGCAGCGCATCGCGATCCTCCGGCCAGCGCTCGGCACGCTCATAGGCGAGGAGAACGCGTCGCCGCACGTCGAGCGCGTCCTCGACGGTCTTCAGCCCGGGGGCATGGCGAGCCCATTCGTCGCGACCGAAGTAGCTGTGCGTCGCGCCGGTGGCGAGGACGAGGTACTCGTACTCGAGCACGCCGTCGTCGAGCTGGATGCGGCGCGCCGCGAGATCGATCGCCGTGGCCTCCGCGAGCAGGACACGCTCGACGTTCCGCTGCCGCATGAAGATCGCGCGGATCGGATAGGCGATATCGCTCGGGTCGAGGGCCGCGGTCGCGACCTGGTAGAGCAGCGGCTGGAAGACGTGGTGATTGCGGCGATCCACCACGGTGATGCGCACGTCCGCCCGACGCAGTCCGAGGACGGCGTTCAGGCCACCGAAGCCGGCGCCGAGGACGAGCACGCGCGGGGCATCGGGAGAGGGTCGGCGCGACGGGAGGAACCAGGGCATCTGCCGTTCTGATCGCCGATGGCGCAGGGCAGCGCAAGCAACGGCCGGAGCGGGTTTCTCACCCGACCCGGTTGCTTCGCTCCGGTCCGTCGTCCCCTCGCGCTGTCCCAGGACCGACGGCCGACGCCGCGCCGCGGCGCGCGCCTTGCCCGGTTCCCCCTCGTTCCTCACGACGAACCATGAATCCGTTCCAACGCCTCCTCCCTCTCCTGCTCGCCCTCCCGCTCGCGATCGCCCAGGCCCCGGCCCAGGACGGCGCCGAAGCGAGCGCCCGGAAGTCCGAACTCCGCGCCGTGCGCGCCGCCGCCGAGAAGCTCTGGGACGCCCAGGACTGGCAGGGCGCCGGCGAGGCTTACACCAAGCTCGTCGCCCTCGACGCCAAGGACGGCCTGGCCTGGCACCACCTCGGCTATTCCCTGCACATGCAGGGCAGGCTCGACGACGCGCTGAAGGCCCATCTCGAGGCCACGAAGTTCCCGCAGGTCGCCGCGATCGGCTGGTACAACGCCGCCTGCGTGCACGCGCTGCAGGAGCGCAAGGACGACGCGATCGCCTGCCTCGAGAAGGCCGTCGCCGGCGGCTTCGGCGACCGCAATCAGCTCCTCGGCGACGCCGACTTCGTCGGGCTCCACGACGACCCGCGCTTCCAGAAGCTCGTGAAGTCGCTGCCCGACGCCCCCAGCGCCAATACGGCCAAGCCCTATGCCTATACGGGCGCGCGCCTGGGCACCCGGCTCGCGTTCTTCTCCGCCGGCGGCTCGCCCGGCCAGCTCGCGATCGACTACGGCACGCCGGTGTGGAAGGACAGCTACGCCAAGCACATCGAGGACCAGAGCCTGGTCGGCCGGCGCTGGCGCTGCGGTCAGGACTTCTGGACCACCTTCGACACCAACGTCGACCTCAGCGTCGGCGGCGTCGAGGTGCCGGCGGGCGCCTATTACCTCACCCTCGAGCGGAACCGCGAGGGAGCGATCGTCCTCTCCTTCAATGACCCCGCGATCGTCCGCAAGAAGAAGCTCGACGCCTACGTCGCCCACCTCACCACCGGCGGCATCCAGGTCACGATGAGCCTGGCCAGGCAGGACGAGATCGCCGAGAAGCTCGCCTTCGCCCTCGAGCCCGGCGAGGAGCTGGACGCGGCCACCCTCGCGATCCGCTTCGGGCCCTACGTGCTGAGCGCGCCGGTCGAGATCCACTTCGCGAAGTGAGGCGCGGGGGCTGCTCGGACCACGCCCCCGGCTCTCACCGCTTCTGGAACACGGCGTGCTCCTCGTCGCCGCCCGACAGCAGGTAGGCGATGAGGTCCGAGAGCTCGTCGGCGTTCATCAGATGGATCGTCGCGGGCGGCATGAGCGACGCGGGCGACATCTCGATCCGCGCGACCTCGTCGCTCCGCACCACCTCGACGGCGCCGAGGTCGTAGGGGTTCGTCGCCAGCTTCAGTTCCGAGTCGTCGCGCGAGATGACCCGTCCCCAGAGTCGATTGCCGTCGTTCAGGGTCACGAGGCTCGCCGCATACTGGTCGGAGATCGAGTCGCTCGGATCGATGATCGCCGTCAGGATGTCGCGCACGGAGTAGCGACTGCCGACCGAGCCGAGGTCGGGTCCGGCATAGCCGCCGTTCCCCTCGAAGCGATGGCACACGACGCAGCGGCCCGCCGCGAACATCCGCTTGCCCCGGGCGAAGCTCCGACCCCGCAGCGGTTCCGCGAAGAGTCTGGCGGCCTCGTCGACGGTCCACGCCCTCGGCGGACCCTCCGGCGTCGGCAGGTCCGCCAGCGACACCTTGCCGACCTCGCCGAGCAACCAGGCGACGGCGGCCTTGGTGTCGTCGGGCAGGTGCTCGATCGCATCCTCACGGATCGCACGGATGTAACCGGCGAAGCTCTTCCCGCCGCTCTTCTCGAGGGTCTCGCCCAGCCAGCCGAAGTAGTACTTCCGATCCTCGAGCGACCAGCCGTCCTTCACCCGCCGCAGGCAATACGCGTAGTGGATGTTCTGCACGTTGGGCGTGTTCGCCATGGCGGCCAGGATCGCCTTGCCATACTCGTGACGTTCCAGCATCCGCGCGTCGTAGGCGAGCGCCGCGGTCGCGGTCGTCTTCATGAGCGCGATGGTCTTCCCGACGACGGTCGGCGCATCCAGGTACGCCAGCACGCGACACAGCTCCGCATCGAGCGCGGCTTCACCGGACGGGTAATGGGGATCCAGGAGCGCGATCAGGCCCTCGCGCTCGGCGGCCGTCGGCGGGGCCAGACGGATCAGGCGCAGCTGCCAGGCGCGCAGCAGCGCCAATCGATCCTGGGTGTCGAGCGCATCGAGAGCGACCCGCGCGAGCTGCGCATGCACGCGAGGTCCCGCCTCCGCATCCGCGTGCCGGCACAAGGCGATCGCCGCCTGGATGAGGGCACGCGGTTCGCGCTCGGCGAGCGCGCGTTCCCGCCAGAGCTCCAAGGTCTGGCTCTCGATCGCCACGCGCGCCGCATAGCGGATCGGTCGATCCGCATGACCCAGATGCGGCCACGCCGCCTCGATCGCGGCGGCCCCATGTGAAGGCGTGCCGTGGAATGCCTCGAGCGAGCGCCGCAGATCGCGGAGCGTCTGATTGCGGGTCCTGGCCGGGATCGGGGTCTCGTCGATCGCGGCTCCGACCCACCGGATGCGGTAGAGCTTCGAGTCGGTGTTGCGGCCACCGACCAGGAAGTACATGTGGCCGTCGGGACCGAAGCGCATCGCCGCGATGTTCAAAGGCTGGCCGTGCAGGAAGACGCTCGCCTTGCCTTCGTAGCTCGAGCCGCTCTCGATCAGGTCGACGGTGTAGACCGTTCCGAAGGTCCAATCGCACAGGAACAGCTTGTCGCGATACGCACGCGGAAAGCGCGCCTGGTAGGCGAAGGCCATCGCGGTCGGCGAACCCGGACCGATGTCGACCACCGCACCATTGCTGTCCTCGAAATACGCGGGCCACTTCGCCGAGCCGGAGCGCCAACCGAACTCGCTCGCCGACGTCACATGGTTGACCCGGGTCGGGCGATACCAGGGACTGCCGATGTCGAACTCCAGATCGGAGTCGTAGGTGAACAGCTCCCCCGCCTGGTCGATCGCCAGGTCCACGCTGTTGCGCAGCCCCGAGGCGATCATGGTCCACCGCTTGCCGTCGGGGCTGATGCGACAGATCCAGCCGCCCGGGGGCCCGATCCCGCGGGCGTGGCCCTGCGGATCGGGCATCGCCGGCAGCAGCGAGTCGTTCGCCCACACCCGCGGCAGCAGCGTGTCGACGCCGTCCGGCAGCCGCGAGTGGTTGCCGGAGACGAGGTAGAGCGCGTCGCGCTCGGCGCTGAGGATGATCGAGTGTGCGGAGTGCTCCCAGCCGTTGTAGAGCCGCTTCTGCCGGACGAACTCGTCGTAGCGATCGTCGCCGTCGGTGTCCCGGATGCGATAGAACCCGTGCATCGACGACATGTAGACACTGTCGAAGGCACACAGGAACCCGAGAGCGCCACCCACGGTGCGGCGCCCCCACTCGGTCGGCTCCCACGGGAAATCGGGCAGCGGCTCGACCATCACCGGCCGCGAAGGACTCTCCGGGTCGGGCAGGGTGA
Organism: Planctomycetota bacterium; assembly: GCA_020848735.1. GTDB lineage: Bacteria > Planctomycetota > UBA1135 > UBA1135 > UBA2386 > JACRLW01. The sequence continues at coordinate 34,021 of JADLHO010000109.1, forward strand.
CGCGGAAACAGCCTTTGTCGTCCTGGTCCGAGACGATCAGCCGCCCCTTGGGATCGAAGGCCATCGCGACCCACGACCCCTGCTCCTTCGGCACGACATAGAGGATCTCGGCGTCGAACCCGCTCGGCAGCGAGATCCCGGTGTCGGCATCCAGGGTCTGTCCGGGTGATGGGGGCTGCGACTGTGCGGGGAGCGCCGAGCCGAGGATCCCGAGCAGGACCGCGGATTGGAGAGAGGAGCGAGGTGGACCGAACATCGATTGGCGAGCAGGACTGAGCCGCTCGGGCCGCGAGCTTAGGTCCAGGCGACACCCGAATCCCCGACCGGATCCAGACCGACCCTTTGGTCCGCGAGCGCGATTCCCGCTCACGGCGTTCTAGAGGCCTCGCGCCATTCGGAGCCGCATCCCCGATCGCCGCGCTGCGCAGACCCCGCGATCCGCAGGTTCTTCCCACGGAGAGCTCCGGGCTAGACTCCGCCCCATGCCGAGCCGCCTCCCCCGCCGGTCCGCCGCGGCCCGCCGTGTCCTGACCTGCGCCGCCCTCGCCGTCCTGCTCCACGCCTGCGGCGGCACCGAACTCGAGGAGGCCAGTCCCGCCGCAGCCCCCTACATCGCCGCGCTCGCGCACGAGGGCATCCCCGCCGCGCTGCGCGGCCGCGTCCTCCTCGGCGAGCTCGGCTGCGTCGCCTGCCACGACCCGGGTGGAGCGGAGATCGAGGCAGCGCCCGGACCCGGCCTGGCCCAGCTCGCGGCACGCATCGAGCCGGCCTTCCTCGTCGAGTTCCTGGCGCGACCGCAACAGCGTCAGCCGGGGACGGTGATGCCCGACCTGCTCCGCGCGCAGGGGCGCGACGAAGCCGCCCGCCTCGCGCGCGCCATCGCCCATTACCTCCGCTCGCTCGCGCCCGCGGCCCCGCCGCGCACCGCGCCCGACGCGGCGTCGCAGGCCCGCGGCGAGCTCCTCTTCGCGCAGCTGGGCTGCCGCGAGTGTCACACCGAGGGCGCCCCGCTCGCCTATCTGCCGGCGAAGTACTCGGCCACGGCGCTGACCGGGATCCTGCTGCGGCCCCACGAGTCCCGCGCGGCGCGGCGCATGCCGGATTTCGGCCTGAGTCCCGCCGAGGCCCAGGACCTCGCCCAATACCTGCTCGCCGGAGCGAGCGCGCACGACGCACCCGTCGAGCCGATCGACGAGGAGCTCGTCGCGGTCGGGCGCACGGCCGTGCGCGACCTGCATTGCACGGCCTGCCACGAGCCGGAGGCCGACGACGAGCCGCGCGCCCGAGCACCCGGTGCAGCACCCCTCAAGGAGCTGCGCCCCGAGCGCGGCTGCCTCGCGGGGACACCCGGACCCTGGCCGCATTACGCATTGAGCGACGCGCAGCGCCAGGAGCTCCGCGCCGCCCTCGCGACCATCGGGACGCCGCTCCCCCCCGAGCAGTCCGCGGTCCAGATGCTCGCGTCCCGCCGCTGCTTCGCGTGCCATCGCCGGGACGAGGTCGACGCCCTGGGCGACGCGATCGCGGCCGGACGCTTCGGCACGCACGACGCGAGCCTCGGCCCCGAGGGGAGCATCCCGCCGAGCCTCAGCGGCGTCGGCGCGAAGCTGCGCGGACCGTGGCTGGTCGAGACCATCGCCCACGGCCGTCGCGAGCGCGATTACCTCGCCGTACGCATGCCGGGCTTCGGTCGGGACTTCGCCGAGCGCCTCGCGCAGCGCCTCGCCGCCGTCGACCGTCTCCCGCCGATCGAAGTGACCCCGCTCCCCGACGACGAGAAGGCGGCCGAGGCCGTGCGCGAGATCGGCCGGACCCTGGTCGGCGACCGCGGGATGAACTGCATCGCCTGTCACCGCTTCGCGGGCGCCCAGGCCGGCTCGATGGGTGCGATCGACCTCGTGCATACGACGGGGGATCGATTGCAGCCCGAGTGGTTCGCCCATTTCATGCGCACACCCCTCCGCTTCAAGCCGGCGACGCTCATGCCGCAGTTCTTCCCGGGCGGCCAATCGACCCGGCCGGAGATCGCCGAGGGCGAGGTCCAGCGGCAGATCGACGGGCTCTGGCATTACCTCGCGGCCGGGCGCAACGTCCGGGGTCCGAGCGGACTCAATCCGCCCCCCATCGAATTGCCGGTCGGCGACGAGGCGGTGATCCTGCGCCGCAGCCTGCAGGGCAGCGGCAAGCGCGGGATCGCGATCGGATTGCCGGGCGGTGTGAACGTCGCCTTCGACGCGGAGAGCCTCGGCATGAACCAGATCTGGTGGGGCGGCTTCGTCGATGCGCGGCCCGTCTGGACCTCCCAGGGTCACGGTGAGGCCCGGATCCTCGCACGCGACCCCATCGCCTTGCCGCGAGGGCCGGCCATCCTCCCCCTCGACGACGCCGGCGGCCCCTGGCCCAGCGCGAGCCGCCGCGAGCTCGCCCAACGCTGGCTCGGCTATGAGCTCGATGACGCGCGCCGCCCGACGCTGCGTTACACGTCCGACCAGGTGACGATCGAGGATGCGCCGCGCGAGATCCGCGACGCCGGCACGACCCGCCTGCTGCGCACGCTCACCCTCCGCGGCGCGCCGGCGACGCTCTGGCTCCGGGCCGCCGCAGCCGAGGACCTCGTCGCGGTCGACGCCCAGACGGTCCGCCTCGGCTCACGCCTCGAGCTGCATTGCGCGAGCGCTGCCTGGCGCCTCGTGCCGGGCACCGCGGACGGCAAGGAGGTGACGGAGGCACGCCTCCCGCTCCCCTGCAGCGCGGAGGGCAGCTCCACCACCGTCGAATACCGTCGTCCGGAGGAGGGCCGATGAACCCGATCCACTGCCTTGCGCTGACCATCGGCCTCGGCGCGGCGATCCCGGCCCAGGAACTCGGCGAGCCCTGGGGCAGCGCCACCCGGGAACGCGAGCATTACCGCATCGTCAGGGTGCCGGTGCCGGAGTCCCTGGCGCTCGAGTGCGGCAGCTTCTGCACGCTGCCCGGCGATCGCCTGGCGATCGGCACGCGGCGCGGCGAGATCCTCATCGTCGAGGGCGCCTTCGAGCCGGTCCCGCAGCCGCGCATCCAGCGCTTCGCCGAGGGTCTCGACGAGGTGCTGGGACTCGGCTACCGCGACGGCGCGTTCTATGCGACGCAGCAGACCGAGCTCACGAAGCTCGTCGACCGCGACGGCGACGGCCGTGCCGACGCCTTCGAGAACCTCAGCGACGCCTGGGGTTTCGAGCATTACCACGAGTTCGCGTGGGGCTCGGACGTGCAGCCGGACGGCAGCCTCTACGTCGTGCTCGGATTGTCCTCCTCGTACCGTTACGAGGCGCCCTACCGCGGCTTCGCCTTCCGCGTGACGACCGACGGCGTCACGAGCGCGATCGCCAGCGGCATCCGCAGCGCGGGTGGCGTCGGCCCCAACGAGAGCGGCGAGCTCTTCTACGTGGAGAGCCAGGGCCCCTGGAACGGGTCCTGCTCCCTCAAGCACCTGCGACCGGGCGGCTTCCTCGGGCATCCCATCTGCTTCCCCGGCTACGAGCTGCCGCTCGGCAAGGCCCTCGGACCGCGGCCGCAGGAACCGAACACGCCTTCGCGCCTCACGACGGAGTGCGCCCGCATCCCCGAGCTCGTGCCCTATGCGGTCGTCTTTCCCTATCGGCGGATGGGGCAGTCGATCACCGCGTTCCGCGTCGACCCCAGCGCGGGGCGCTTCGGCCCCTTCGCCGGTCAGCTCTTCGTGGCGGATTACAGCCTGAGCCTCGTGATGCGGGCGACCACCGAGAAGGTGCGGGGGGTCTGGCAGGGAGCCTGCTATCCGTTCCGTGAGGGTCTGGGCAATGGCGTCCTCGCGCTCCAGTTCTCGGAGCGCGGCTACCTCATGACCGGCGGGACCAACCGCGGGTGGCCGGTGCGCGGCAACCAGCGCTTCCTGCTCGAGCGCATCGAATACACCGGAGCGCCACCCTTCGAGGTGCTGAGCGTCGCCGCGGCCCGGGATGGCTTCCGCGTCCGCTTCACGCAGGCACCCGATCCGCAGACGGCCGCCGACCCGCGGAGCTATCGCCTCCGCGCCTTCACCCACATCTACCACGCGCAATACGGCAGCCCCGAGGTCGACGAGAGCTTCCCGACCGTGCGGTCCGTGAGTCCCGATCCGGATGGGCGCGGGGTGCATCTGCACGTCGACGGCCTCGTCGAGGGCCACGTCCACGACCTCCACTTCGACGGCATCCGCGACCCGCAGGGTCAGACCCTGGTCCACGGCGTCGCGCATTACACCCTCAATCGGATCCCCGAATGATGCACCGAGCCCTCCTCACGTCGTGCGCCCTGGCGTCGCTCCTGTCCGCGCAGGAGCCGCCCGCGAAGACCCATCCGGTGCCCGAGGACCCGCGTTGGCTCACCTACGCCGGCTCCACCGACGCCGACGCCCCGGGCTCCGGCCTGCACGTGGTCTTCGTCGCCGCCGAGCAGGAATACCGGGCCGAGCAGGCGCTGCCCATGCTCGCGCGTCTGCTCGCCACCCGGGCCGGCTGGCATTGCACGGTGCTCTTCGCGCTGCACGAGGGCAAGGTCGACCCGACCCGGCCCACCGTGCTCGAGGACCCCAAAGTCGTCCACGACATCCCCGGGCTCGAGCACCTCGCGAGCGCCGATCTGCTGGTCGTCTTCACCCGCTTCATCACCCTGCCGGACGAACAGCTCGCGCACCTGAACACCTATCTCGACTCCGGCAAGCCGCTCATCGGCATCCGGACCGCGAACCACGGCTTCCGGGGCAACTGGACCTACCGCGTCGCCGGCAAGCGCGTGGACTTCGGCGTCGACGTCCTCGGCGGCACCTTCCTCGGGCACCACGGCGGCTGGCATCGCGAGGCGACGCGCGGGATCGTCGTCGAGGCCAACCAGGACCATCCGATCCTGCGGGGCGTCGAGGACGTCTTCGGTCCGTCCGACGTCTACCGCACCTACCCCGAGGGCGGGAGCCTGCCGCCCGGCTGCACGCCGCTGCTGCTCGGCCAGCCCCTGCAGAGCCTGGCACCCGACGCCGAGCCCAATGCCGAGAAGGAGGCCCTGCCCGTCGCCTGGACGAAGACCTGGACCGGCAATGCCGATCGGAGCGCCCGCGTCTTCCACGTCACGATGGGCAGCGCGCGGGACTTCCAGTCCGCGGGCCTGCGCCGGCTCTTCCTCAATGCGGCGCTCTGGTGCGTGGGCCGCGAGGAGCGCATCCGCGCGGACCTCGACGTGGACCTGGTCGGCGCATACGCCCCGCTCGAGAGCGGCTTCGACCACGAGCGGCTCGGCGTGAAGCCGCGGCCGCCCGCGGATTACCGGTGAGGGCGCCGTCGGCCGGTCTCAACGGATGACCGGGGCCCCCACCTCGCGCGCACGCAACTCGAGCGCGGGCAGCTCGTCGGCGAGGAGCTTCTCGAGCTCGGCCAGCGCCGGATCGATCTCGGCCAGCAGCTCGTCGCGCACCGCGAGATCCTGCGCCGTCGGGCCGTAACCGCCCGAGGCCGCTTGGAGCGCCGCGAGCCGGTCGTTCCGGCCGACGGGGAAGTTCAGCGGGTCCTGCGCGCTCTTGCTCCGCGGCTGGCAGAGGCGCTCCTCGAGTGCATCGATGCGCCCCCGCAACGCCTCGCACGCCGTGCGCAGTTCGCCGCCGGCGACGCTCTCGGGGAGCTTGGGCTCGATCGCCCGCAAGGCGTCGCGCACGCGCCGCGCCTCGAGCAGGGCCGCATGGATCGCGTCGAGCTTCGTCACGATGCCGCGCAGGAACTCGAACTGCGACCGGTGCTCGCCGAGGCCCGCCCGCGTGCGCGGGTCGATCCGGAGCTCGCCCGGCATGCGGAACTCGCGTTCGCCGATCCGCAGCACGCAGCGGTATTCCCCGGGCGGCACCTGCGGTCCCGCGAGGTTGCCGTTCCAGAGCGCGGTGCCCGTGAGGCGCCGGGCCCCCTCGATGCGCAGGTCCCAGGCGAAGACGTTGAGGCCCGCCTTCGGCTCGAGCACGCAGCGCTGCGCGTCCCGCGAATCCCGCGAGTCCTTCGGCAGCGCCGTCTTCCTGGTGAAGATCCGGAGCGGATTGCCCTCGGCGTCCTGGAACTCGAGCTCGACGCGTGTCGCCGCGTCGGGCGCGGCATCCAGCCAATAGCGCACGACGAGTCCCGCGTGCGGATTCTCGCCCGCGAGGCGCGGCGACTCGACGCGTCCCATCGGCACCCGCCAGGCCGGCGGCGGCGCGAAGAGCGCCACGGGTTCGGCCGCGCGCTCGAGGCCGCGCAGGACCGCGAGACCGTTCAGGATCCAATAGCCGCGCCCCTGCGTCGCCGCGACCAGTTCGTCGCCCCGCACGGCGAGGTCGGTGATGGGCACGATCGGCAGGTCGTTGCGCAGCGAGCGCCAGCTCACGCCGTCGTCGTGCGAGACATAGGGGCCGCGCTCGGTCCCGACGTAGAGCAATCCGTCGCGCTCGGGATCGACGCGGATCGCGCGCGTGAAGTGATCGGCGGCGATCCCCGTGCCGACGATCGCGTCCCAGCGTGCACCGAAGTCCCGCGTCCGGAAGAGCAGGGGCCGGAACTCGTCGAGCTGGTAGCGCGTCGCCGCGACGTAGCAGGTCCCCGGCTCGCGCGGGTGCGCGTCGATGCAGTTCACGCGCGAGAACTCCGGCAGCGCGGCGGGTGTCACATCGCTCCAGCTCGCGCCGCCGTCCTGCGACACGTGGATGCGTCCGTCGTCGCTCCCACACCAGAGCACGCCCGACCTCGCCGGCGACTCGCAGGCGGCGAAGATCGTGCCGTAATACTCGACGCCCGTGTTGTCCTTGGTGATCGGGCCTCCCGAGGGCCCCTGCTTGTCGCGGTCGTTGCGCGAGAGATCCGGGCTGAGGACACGCCACGAGGCCCCGAGGTCCTCGCTGACGAAGAGCGCCTGCGCCGCCGCATACAGGCGGCCCGGCTCGTGCGGCGAGAAGAAGAGCGGGAAGTTCCACTGGAAGCGCCAGCGCGCGTCGCGCGCGCCGAAGCCCATCACCGAATCCGGCCAGGGGTTCACGCGCCGCGACTCCCCCGTGCGGTGGTGCTGCCATTCGAGGTAGCCGCCGTAGCTGCCACCGAAGACGAGATCGGGATTGCCCGGCTGAGCGACCACGTGCCCGGACTCGCCACCCGCGGTCGACTCGAAGTCCCGCTCGCCGATCGCGCCGCCGTCGACGTTGCGCGAGCGGATGCGCAGCGCGCTGTTGTCCTGCTGGCCGCCGAGCAGGCGGTACGGGAACTCGTCGTCGAGCGACACGCGGTACATCTGCGCCGTCGGCTGGTTGTCCTGGGCGCTCCAGCTCTCGCCGCCGTCGACCGACACGTTCGCCCCGCCGTCGTTGCTCTCGACCATGCGCCGCGGATCGCGTGGATCGATCCAGAGATCGTGGTTGTCGCCGTGCGGGGTCGGGATCGCGCGGAAGGTCTTGCCGCCGTCCTTGCTGTGCCAGAGCCGCACATTGAGCACCCAGACGCCGTCCTCGTCGGCGGGATCGGCGACGACGCGCGTGTAATACCAGGCCCGCTGCCGTCGCTCCCGGTCGTCGTCGACCTTGGTCCAGGTCTTGCCCGCATCGCGCGAGCGGAAGAGCCCGCCGTCCTCGGCCTCGATCTGCGCATACAGGTTGTCGGGATTGGACGGCGAGACCGCGATCCCGCAGATGCCGATCGTGCCGGCGGGCAGACCTTCGTTGCGCGTCAGTTCACGCCAGGTGTCGCCGCCATCGAGCGACTTCCAGAGGCCCGAGCCCGCGCCGCCGCTCTCGAGGCTCCAGGGGCTGCGGCGCACGCGCCAGGTCGTCGCATAGACGATCCGCGGATTGCCGGGGTCGAGCAGCAGGTCGACCGCCCCGGTGTCCGCATCGACGAAGAGCACGCGCTGCCAGCTCCTGCCGCCGTCGCGCGTGCGGAACACGCCACGCTCCTCGTTCGGCCCATAGAGGTGCCCGATCGCCGCGACCCAGGCGCAATCCGGATCGCGCGGATGCGCGCGCACGCGCCCGATCTGCCGCGTATCCGCGAGTCCGACGTGCTGCCAGCTCCGCCCCCCGTCGGTGCTGCGCCAGACCCCCTCGCCGTGGCTGACATTGCCCCGCACCGTCTTCTCCCCCGTGCCGACCCATACGACGTTCGGATCCTCCGCACACACGTCGATCCCGCCGATCGAGCCGCCGAAGCTGCCGTCGGAGACGTTGCGCCAACTGCGACCCGCGTCGTCGGTCCGCCACACGCCGCCGCCACAGCTCCCCATCCAGAAGGTGTCCGCGTCACCGGGGATGCCCGCGACGGCGCAGGCCCGCCCACCTCGATAGGGACCGATCTCGCGCCAATGCAGGCCGGCGAGGAGGCGGTCCTGGGGCTGGTCCTGCGGACGGACCTTGGGCGTCAGGGAGGCAGTCGCGAGGAGGACGAGGCCGAGGACGAGCGTGCGCATCGGTGGCCAATCATGGCGAAGCCTCGCGCCGCACCGCAAGCTCGCGGACGGCGCGGCGCTCAGCTCGGCCCTTGCCGGGTCCCGAGCCGAGGCGCATGCTCCCCACCCGTCGCGCCGGGTCACGCGACCGGTTCCGGAGAACCAGGGATGACCTGGCAGCGCGGGCCGAGCACGCCCGAGCCGCCGATGACCCGCAACCGCAACGCGAGAGGAAGGCCGCGATGAAGCCGCTGGCGATGGACCGCTCGGGAGCGCGGCGCGTGCCGGGAAGCGCGCGTCACTCACTCACTCACTCACTGGCGCTCGTCGCGCTGACGGCGATGAGTTCCGCCTCGCTCCCTGACGAGGCCCGCGCGCAGGCCCTCGGCGTGCGTCCGCACATCGCCCCGCTGAGCAGCTCGGTGCCGGCGCAGTTCAGTCGGCCGCCGGGCACGCCGCAGC
>JADLHO010000110.1 GCA_020848735.1 Planctomycetota bacterium
CTTCGCCGCGGCGGTGCCGGTGACGGGCCTCGTGGTGACCAAGCTCGACGGCACCGCGCGCGGCGGCGTGGTGCTCGCGGTGCACGAAGCGATCGACGTGCCGGTGAAGTTCATCGGCACGGGGGAGCAGGCGGCCGACCTCGTGGCCTTCGACCCCGCGACCTTCGCGCGAGAGCTGCTCGAGAACTGACGCCGCCGTCGCGGACTTGACGCGGCAGGCCGCGGGGGACAGCTTCCACTCACATGGTGAGTGCAAACCCCGCGAGGGAAGAATGACCCGCGACTCCGCTTCGCCCCTCCCGCTCCTTCAGGGCACCGTCGACGTCCTCATCCTCAAGGCACTCGCCTGGGCGCCGCTGCACGGCTACGGGATCTCCCTCTGGATCCGCGAGCGGGCCGACAACCGGCTGGCCGTAGAGGACGCGGCGCTCTACCAGGCGCTGCATCGCCTCGAACGGAAGGGTCTGGTCACTTCCGAGTGGGGCGTCTCGGACGCGAACCGACGCGCGCGTTTCTACTCGCTCGCCAAGCCGGGACGCCAACAGTTGCAGCGCGAGGTCAAGGAACTCCGGCGCTACTTCGAGGCGCTCTTCCTGGTGCTCGACACGCCATGAGGCGGGGGACCGACGGTGGATGACCGTGTCGCCGCGGAGGTCGAGGCCGAGCTCGAGTTCCACCTCGCGATGGTCACCGAGGAACTCGAACGGCAGGGCTGGGGGCGCGCCGAGGCACTGCTCGAGGCGCGACGGAGGTTCGGCGACCTGGACGAGACGCGACGGTACTGCGGAGAACAGGACCTCAGACGCGAACGGGGACGGAACCGGATGACCTACCTCACCGAGCTCACGCAGGACCTGCGATTCACCCTCCGCTCGCTGCGGCGCGCGCCAGGCTTCACCGCGGTGGTGCTCCTCACGCTCGGGCTCGGCATCGGTGCCAACACGGCGATCTTCAGCGTCGTGCGCGGCGTGCTGCTCGAGCCGCTGCCCTTCGCCGAGCCGGAGCGGCTGGTGCGCATCTGGCACGAGAACCGGTCGGCCTCCGTGGCGCGCGCAGCGGTCTCGGAGCCCGACTTCCTCGACTGGCGCCGCGAGAGCCGGCTCGCCGAGCAGATGGGCGCCTTCTTCCACATGGACGGCCTGAGCGGCGTGGACCTCACCGGGGACGGTCCGCCCACGCGGCTCGCATCGGCGCTCGTGGCGGAAGGCTTCTTCGAGACGCTCGGTGCTCGCGCGCTGCACGGCCGGACCCTGTCGGACGACGACCAGCTCTCCGGCCGGAACCAGGTCGCGGTGCTCGGCTTCGGCACCTGGCGAACGCACTTCAACGGCGATCCGGCGGTCGTCGGGCGCACGATCCAGCTCAACGGCGCCTCGTTCGAGGTCGTCGGCGTGATGCCCGAGCACTTCGCGTATCCCGCCGACCGGGACCTCGACGTGTGGCTGCCGCTCTCCTACTTCGGCCCGAACGACATCGGACGCGCGCGCCGCGCGCCGTTCCAGGGCGTCGTCGCGCGCCTGCGCCCCGGCGTGAGCGTGCCGCAGCTCCAGCAGGAACTCGGCGGCATCGCCGCGCGGCTGGCGACCGAGTATCCGGAGAATCGCGGCTGGGAGACCGTCAGCGTCCTCCCGCTGCGCGAGGCGCTCGTCGGGAACGTCTCGCGACCGCTCGCCTTGCTCCTCGGCGGCGTCTTCCTCGTGCTGCTCATCACCTGCGCCAACGTCGCGAGTCTCCTGCTCGCGCGCGCGACGGTGCGACAGCGCGAGCTCGCCGTGCGCGCCGCGCTGGGCGCGGGGCGCGGTCGCATCACGCGCCAGCTGCTCACCGAGAGCCTCGTGCTCGCATCCGGTGGCGGGCTCATCGGGGTGCTCTTCGCGTACTGGGCCGTGCGGGGCGTGACCGCGAGCGGACTCGACATCCCGCGCGCCGCGCTCGTCGCCGTCGATGGACCGGTGTTCGCCTTCGCCTTCGGCCTCGCGCTCCTCGCCGGCGTGCTCTTCGGGGTGACGCCGAGCCTCCGCGCGGCCGGCGGGGCGCTCGGCGGTGCGTTGCGCGAGGGAGGGCGTGGCTCGCTCGGTGGGGGCGTGCGACTGCGTCGCGCACTCGTCGTGCTGCAGGTGGCGCTCGCGGTCGTCCTCGTGACGGCGGCCGCCCTCACCACCAAGAGCTTCTCGCGGCTCCAGTCGGTGGACCTCGGCTTCGATCCCGCGCACGCGCTCTTCGTCGAGATGAGCGTGAGCGACCGCCACGGGTCGCGCGCGGCGCGCCAGGCCTACTACGATGGCGTGCTCGACGCGATCGCCGCCCTGCCGGGCGTCGAGGCCGTCGGCGCCATCCGCGACCTTCCCACGCGCGGCCGTGGGGAGATCAGCTCCGTGCGGGCGAGCGGCGCCCCCGACGATCCGTCGTCGCGCATCCTCGTCCAGTTCCACCAGGTGAGCGGCGGCTATTTCGACGCGATGCGGATCCCGTTGCGCGCCGGGCGGACCTTCGATTCACGGGACGGCGCGACTGCCGCGCTCGTCGTGGTCGTCGACGAGGAGTACGCGCGGCGTGCGTTCGGGGACGACGATCCCACGCGGCACGCGCTCCGCTTCGGTGACACCGACGTCCCGATCGTCGGCGTGGTGGGGAGCGTGCGGCAGGCAGGCCCGGCCGAACCGGTGGAGCCGGCGATCTACCTCCATGCGCCGCAGTCGCATCGGTCGCGCATGAGCATCGTCGTACGCACCGCCGGCGATCCCCTCGCCATCGCGGCGTCGGTGCGAGGCGCGATCCGGCAGCTGGACCCCCTGCAGGCGATCAACACCGTCACGACGCTCGACGCGGTGCTCGGCCGCGCCGTGTCGCGGCCGCGGCTGCTCGCGTCGCTCTTCGCGATGTTCGGGCTCCTCGGCCTCTCACTCGGCGCCATGGGCGTCTACGGCGTGCTCGCGTTCAGCGTGACGCAGCGACGGCAGGAGATCGGCGTACGCCTCGCGCTCGGCGCGTCGCCGCGCTCCGTTCTCGCGATGGTCGTGCGGCAGGGGATGACGCTCGCGCTCCTCGGCGTCGCGATCGGTGTGGTGGGGGCGCTGGCGACGACCGGGGCCATGCAGGCGGTGCTCTTCGGGATCGAGGCGGCCGACTTCGCCACCTTCGCGCAGGTCGCGGGCGTGGTCGCCGTGACGGCGCTGCTGGCAAGTTGGGTGCCGGCGCGTCGGGCGACGCGCGTCGATCCCGCGGTGGCGTTGCGCGCGGAGTAGTTGGGACCGGCGCGCGTCACTCCGCGCGCAGCGCCTGCATTGGGTCGGCGCGCGAGGCACGCCGCGCCGGGAGCAGGCTCGCGACGACCGCCACCGCGAGCATCGCCGCGCCCACCGCGACGTGGACGCGCAGGTCGCCCGCCGACTGGTCGAAGAGCAGCGGCTGCACCCATCGCGCCGCCGCGCGCGCGAGCAGCACGCCGATCAGGCTCCCGGTGAGCGCGAGCACCACGCCGTCGCGCACGACGAGCGTGATCACGTCGCGCGCGCTCGCGCCGAGCGCGACGCGTACGCCCAGCTCGTGCCGCCGCCCCGCGACGCCGTAACTGATCACGCCGTAGAGTCCCACCGCCGCGACGACGAAGGCGAGCCCGCCGAGCGCCGTGAAGAGCGTCGCGCCGAGCTCCCACGACTTCATCTGGTTGTCCACCACCTCCTGCAGCGGCCGCACGACGACGAGTCCGTCGCCGGGCATCGCGCGCGTGAGCGCGGCGCGGAGCGGTTCGAGCATCGCCGTGGCGCTGGTGCCGCGGGCGCGCACGTAGAGCGTGGAGCTGGGCCACCCGCGGTAGGCGTCGAGCGGCAGGTAATACATGAAGCGCGGGTCGTCGCCGAGGTTCTGCTGCGCCGCATCCTCGGCGATGCCGATCACCGTCGTGCAGGGGGCGGTCTCCATCGGCTGGATCCCGCCGCCGATCCCGATGCGGATGCACTGGCCGAGCGGATCCTTGCCCGGCCAGAGCGCGGCGCCCATCGCGGCGCTCACGACGACCACCGGCGGAGCGTTCGGACCGTCCGTCGCATCGAAGGCGCGGCCGCGGAGGATCCGCGTGCGCATCACCGTGAAGTAGGGCGGCGAGGCGACCTGCCTGTTGAATCGCCCGAGCGCCGCCACCGAGTCGATGCCGTCCACGCGCAGGTCGCTGGTGCTGGTCGCGAAGAGGCGGCTGTTGACGGCGGAGGCCTCCTCGATGCCGGGAAGCGCGCGCGCGACCTCGAGCAGGCGCTCCCGTGCGACGAGGCGCCCGTTCTCGCCGACATCCACGCCGCGGAAGTCCATCGTCACCTCGATCACCGGCGCGGCGTCGTAGCCGAGCGGGACGGCGCGCGCGTTGGCGAAGCTCC
>JADLHO010000111.1 GCA_020848735.1 Planctomycetota bacterium
CCCGTCGCGCGGGAGGCGATCTCAGAACTCGACGCGCATGGGGAAGGCGAGCGCGGGGTCCCCGCGGCGTGCGAGGTCCACGCAGAGGGTCGCCGCCGACGGCGCATCGCGGACACGGCGCGTCTCGCCATCGCGTTCGATCGTCAGCTCCTGCCGGTCGCCGAGCAGCCGGCGATCGAGCCCGATCGAGACGGGCCCCGCGTCCTTCGCCTCGACGACGAGCCGCTCGCCGGTGATCCGCGCGAGCAGGCGACGGCCGTCGGCGGGTTGCAGCATCCGCAGCCAATGCTGCTCCGCGAGCGCGGCGTCGGTCGTCTGCCAGGCCAGCGCCGTCGGTGCGGCGTCGCGGACGAGCGGCACGAGCTGCGCCAGCAGATCGCGATCGGGCAGACCCGTGTGGCCATAGCCCGCGATCATCGAGTAGCTCACCGGATAGCCGCCGGTGTCCGCGTCGCGCAGGGCGCGGATCGCGGCATCGAACGCGTTGCAGCGATCGAGCCGGCCGTAGGCCGTGTCCTTCTCGCCGACCATGAACGAGAAGCGCAGGTTGCGCAGGTTGAGGGCCTGCGTCTCGCCGTCGGTGGGTGCGGACGCCGAGGCGTGCACCGCCGCGAAGCGGTCGGGGAGCTTGGGACCGAGGACGAAGGCCCCATACCCACCGTGGGAGTAGCCGATCGCCACGACGCGGTCCGGGTCGACGTCGCCGGAGAGCACGAACTGGCGGATGAGCCGTTCGACGAGCGGTGCGATCGCATCGTCGTAGAAGCCGTTCCACGCGTCGTTCGGCGCGCGCAGCGCGACGTAGTGGTAGCCGCCGGCCTCCGGATGCTCGCGGTAGTAGACCTGCATGTGTCGCCACTGCGAGTCGTTCACGGCGGGTGGCACACCGCCACCGCCGTGCATCGCGATGACGAGCGCGTAGCCCTGCGGGCCGCGTTCACCGACGGTCTTCACCGTGTACGCGCTCCGGCGATCCGCCGTGCGCACGAGCTTCGAACCGAAGTCCGCGCGCAGCTCGTCGTGGCCCGGGGCCGCGCGCCAGAGCGCGAACGCGATGCTCCGCGCCTCGGCCTCGTGCGCGCCGACGAACGCATCGGCCGCCGGCTCGAAGGCCGTCGCGGCGTCGCGCCCGGGGGACGTGTCGGCGAAGTACGCGGTCGCTCCCGCGCGGAACGCGGCCTCACCCGCCGCGCCGGGCGGCAACTCGATCACCTCGCTGCGCCGTGCGGCGTCCGCGGCGGCGAGGCTGCGCTCGATCCGGCGCGTGCCGAAGCGGATGCGCAGCACGGCCGCGCCCTTCGGTGCGGTGAACTCGAGGTGGTCGTTCGTGTCGGCGCGTTCGTCACGCGCGATGCCGCGCGCGAGGCTCGTCGTCCGGCCGTCGTCGTGGACCTCGAGCAGCTCGACCTCGGCCGGCACGCGCGGCCCGCCGTCACCGTCGCGCACGTCGATGGCGAGACGGGGCGCGTTCGCGACGCCGTCCTGCGGCCGGTACCGCGCGGTCACGTCGACCGCCCAGGCCCCTTCCCCGCGCGCCCAGACCAGCGGGAAGCGCGTGCCGGTGGGTTCGAAGGTCAGGGCCCAGATGCCGTGCCGCGGATCGCCGGGGATCGCGCGCGCCGCGTCGCCGACGAACCACGCGCGGTCGAGGCCGGCGGGGTCGGGCTCGGCGGCGCCGACGAAGTGCCAGCCGTCGTCGTCCCAGACCTCGACCCAGGTGTGGTTGCCGCGCTTGTCGGGCCATTCGGCGATGCCCGCGAGACGCGCCGGCACGCCGACCGAGCGACAGGCATTCGCGAGCAGGATCGAGAGCCCCGTGCAGGACGCGACGCCCTGCGCGATCGACTCCGAGGGGCTCTGGTCGGCACGCCGACGGGTCGTCGCATAGCGCACGTTGACCGCCGCGAAGAGCCGCTCGTTGATGCGGCGCGCGGCCTCCCCCGGACTCGTGCAGCCCTCGATCATCGGCAGGCAGCGCGCGCGCAGCTCGTCGCGCCAGCTCTCGCGGGTCTCCGTCACGTGGGCGTAGGGGAGCACCGCGTTGCGGAAGACCTCGTCGGGGATGCGGCTCCCCCACGGCGCGGCCTCGCGCGCGGCGCAGGCCGCCGCGACCTCGGCGAGCAGGAACTCGGCCGAGAGGCTGCGGAGGTCGGACTCGGGCATGCCGCGGATCAGGTGCGCGACGTGGGCGCGCTGTCCGGCGGGCGCGGTCTCGAGCGCGCGCTGCAGGACTTCGGCGTTGCGGTCGGCGCGGGCGAGGGCGGCGCCCAGGGCCGCGTCCTGCGGAGCGACGAGGGTCGGGAGCGACAGGGCGAGGAGCAGGAACGCGTGCATGGCGGGCGCGCAGCATCGGGTCGGCGCGATGCCCGGCCAACCTCTGCCTGGGCCGAGCCGCCATTTCTCGCGTGCCCGTTGCACCGAGTCCGGCCCGCGGCGCCTGGCAGCGCCGCGGCCCCGGTCGCCAGGCGGCCGGTCGAGCGAGAGACGGAGAGAGCGACACACCGTGAGAGGGCTGGCGGGGTCCCCGGCTGAGCGGCCGGGGACCCCGCCTTTTTTCGGTCACGGGTCCGTCCGCCGCGGGGGACGCGTGGCGTGCGAGGCCCCGATCCGCGATCCTTCGCGCCCCACGATGAAGTCTCGCCTCGTCAGCGTCCTCGCCGCAGCGCTCGCACTCCAAGCCTGCAGCGTCCCCTTCCTCAGCACCATGGACATCCGCGAACTGAGCTTCGGCAAAGCCACCGACGGACGCACGGCACGTCTCTTCGAACTGACGAGCCGGAGCGGCCTGATCGCCCGCCTCACCGACTACGGCGCCACGCTCGTCGAGCTCTACGTGCCCGATCGCCGGGGCGAGCTCGCGGACGTCGTGCTCGGCTTCGACGACGTGAGCGGCTACGAGTCCGAGGCCAATCAGTACTTCGGCTGCACCACGGGCCGCGTCGCGAACCGCATCAAGGACGGCAGCTTCGAGCTCGACGGCAAGACCTATCACCTCGCGCGCAACAATCAGGGCAACCACCTCCACGGCGGCGGCGCGCGCGCGCTGTCGAAGGTCTTCTGGGATGCCGAGGCGAGCAGCACGCCGAGCGGCCCGGCGGTGCGCTTCCGCTACACCAGCCCTGACGGCGAGGAGGGTTACCCCGGCAATCTCTCGATCGCGGTGACCTACACGCTCACGCACGAAGGTGAGCTGCGGATCGACTACGAGGCGAGCACGGATGCCGCGACGCCGGTGAACCTCACGAACCACGCCTACTGGAACCTGGCAGGCCACGGCGCCGCGAGCGTGCTCGACCACGAGCTGCAGCTCGCCGCGACGCACTACACCCCCACCGACGAGACGCTCGTGCCGATCGGCAACGTCGAGCCCGTCACGCGCGAGCTCGACTTCCGTTCGAGCAAGACGATCGGTCGCGACATCGCCCCGCTCATCGGTTCCCCCTCACTCGGCTACGACCACAACTTCGTGCTGAGCAACCCGAGCACCCGGCTCGGCAAGGCGGCGGTGCTCTCGCACGCCGGCACGGGTCGCGTGATGGAGGTCTGGACCACCGAGCCCGCGATCCAGTTCTACTCGGGCAACTTCCTCTTCGGTCAGCGCGCCAAGGACGGCCGCAGCTACGCGCTCCGCTCCGCCTGCTGCCTCGAGGCGCAGCACTACCCGAACTCGGTCAACGAGCCGCGCTTCCCGCAGACGGTGCTGCGCCCCGGCGAGGTGTACCGCCAGACGACCGTGCACCGCTTCCTCACGCGTTGAGCGACAGGCCCCGGACCGCGCGCACGGCGCGCGGATCTCGCGGGTGATCGATCCGGCGCGCGGGTCAGCGCACGAAGAGCTCGGCGCGCAGGCCATCGCTCATCGCGATGCCGAGCGGGGCGCCGGCCATGGGCACGAGCGCCTGCGCGTGGAGTTGGAGGCCGTCGAGCGCGGGGTCGTTCGGCAGGGGGATGCGCGTGCGCGCGATACCGCGCGCGTTCGCGGTCGCCTGGTCGATGCCGCCGATCGTCGTGTCGACGAGCAGCGTGTGCCCGCCGAACGCGAGGTTCGCCGCGTTCATGCCGACGAAGAAGAAGACCGGCGAGCCGGGCGCGGCCTTGCGCGCCTCGAGCGCGAACGAGGAGCTGCCGAGCCAGCTCGCGCCGCAGGTCGCGATCTCGGGCGCGGTGCCCGGCGCTGCGGCGACCGCGTTGCCGTAGTGCTCCGGCGTGCCCCGCAGACGGAAGACGTAGAGCCCCGACATGATGTCGCTCAGGTAGACGTTGCCGGAGGGCTGGAAGGGATAGCAGCCCCACGCACCCGAGAAGACGCCGGTGCCCGCGAAGGTGTCGTAGTGGCCCACCGTGACCGGATTGAGCGGGTCGCTCGTGTCACACGCGACGTATCCGGAGAGGTACCAGGCGCAGTGCACGATGTGATCCCGGTTGAACACGTTGTGCACGCTCGTCTCGTACGGGTTCGTCGGGAAGTTGTAGCGGGCGACCTGGCGGATCGAGGCGTAGTTGGTCACGTCGAAGATGCCGACGTAGCCGCCGACGGCTTCGCTCGCGCCCGCGACGTAATCGCCGTCGGGCGAGGGCCAGGCCTGGTGCGCCGCGCCGTAGCCGATCACGCCGAGCTGCGGCATCGCGGGCAGGTTGCGCACGTCGAGCAGGCGCAGGAAGCCGCGATTGATCTCCGAGAGGAAGGCGACACCCTCGCGGACCTGCACATCGTGCACGTATTCGGCGGTGTAGCTGCCGACATAGGGCGGGTTGGTCGGGTTCGCGGCGACGTCGAAGATGTGCATGCCTCCCGAGGTGCCGACGACGTAGAGCTTTCCGGTCGCGAGGTCGATCGAGATGTTGTGGGTGTTGCCCCAGTTCACGCCCGCCGGCCGGTGCGTTCGCACGAAGGCCGGGCTGTTGGGGTTCGCGAGGTTGATCACCTGCATACCCCCGCCGCCTTCGGTCACGACGTAGGCGTACTGGCCGTAGGTACGCGCGTCGCGCCAGGCCGAGGGCGACCAGCCCGACAGGCTGCCGGCGATGTAGCCGCGCTGCACGGGGCTGGTCGGGTTGGTGGTCTCGACGACGTAGGTCCCCTGCCGGCTCAGGAGGAGCGCGTACTCGCGACCGGTCGCATGGTCGACGTAGCCCCAGATGTCGCTGAAGCGGTCGTTGGGGAAGAAGTTGGCGAGCAGGGTGACGTTGCGCGACGTGGTCTGGGCAGACGAGACGGCGCACGCGAGCAGCGTGACGAGAACGGTGCGGAGCGACATCGGCGTGGCGGACTGAGGCGAGGGGAGGGACGAGGCGGGCGCGGATGATAGCGAGCGGGCGCAACGCGCCGAGCCGAGCCCCTCAGGCGCGCCCGAGCGCCACGCGGCCCTCCGCATCGAGTTGCGCCTCGCCGTCGCGGGTGAGCAGCAGCTCGATCCCGGTCTGCATCGCCGCCTCGACGCGCGCACCGCTGCGCGCGAAGCCCAACGCGCGCGCGGCCTCGCGCGCGAGCTCGCCGCGCGGCATCGCGATCTGGGCGCGCAAGACGTCGAGCGCGGCGTTCGCGATCTCCTCCGGCGCAATCGCGTCGGCATCGCGTGAGCCGGCCCCCGTGCCGGCACTGCGGTAACCCCGCCAGCTCGCCGGGTCGCGCTGCGCACTCCAGAGGAATTCGCCGCGCGTCGTCGGGCGGCGTTCCTTCGGCAGTCTTCCGAGCACGCCGAGCACGCGCTCGCGCACCCGCGCGGTGGCACGAGCGAGCCCCGCGTGCTCGGCGACGCGACGGCAGAGCAGGTCCGCGTGGATCGGCGCCTCGATCGCCAGCACGGCCTCGACCGCCGCCAGCACCGCGGCGTCCTGCGAGGGCAGGAAGAAGCCCTCGGCGTCGGGGCGCGGTTTCACCGCGGCCGCGACCAGGTAGGGTTCGGCGAGAGTCCGGGGCGCAGCTGCCGCGACCGGCGGCGGCAACGACGCAGCTTCCGCTGCCGCGTTCGCGGGACTCGCCGTCACGGCCGGGTTCGCCGGCTTCGGCACCGGCTCGCTCGCCGAGGGTCTGCGCGGCCGCGCGGCGCGCGCCGCGGCGATCGCCTCCCCCACGCGCGCCAGTTCGGCGGCCGGGTCGCGCCACCAGTCCGTCGACCAGATGCGCACGAGCTTCCAGCCGAGACCGACCAGCACGGCCTCGCGCAGGCGATCGCGCTCCCGCGCCGTGCGCGCCGAGTGGTAGCTCGCGCCATCGCATTCGATGCCGAGCAGGAAGGCGCCGGGTTCGTCCGGGTCGCGGACCGCGAGGTCGATGCGGTACCCCGAGCAGCCCACCTGCCGCACGACCGAGTGCCCTGCGGCCGCGAGCGCACGGTCCACGTCGCGCTCGAACGGGGAGTCGTGCGCGGCATCCGGATCGAGGACGAGCGCGGCCGCCAAGGCCCTGGGACCACGCTCCGCGTACTCGAGGAACTCGCGCAGATGCCGCACCCCGGCGGCGTTGGTCCGCGTGAGATCGATCTGCTCGGGGCGCAGCGTCGCGTGCACCACGACCTCGAGCCGCGCGCGCGTGATCGCGACGTTGAGACGGCGCTCGCCGCCCTGTGCGTTGAGCGGCCCGAAGTTCATGGCGACCTTGCCGGCCGCATCGGGTCCGTAGCCGATCGAGAAGAGGATCACGTCGCGTTCATCGCCCTGCACGTTCTCGAGGTTCTTCACGAAGACGGGCTCGGGACGCGCGTCGGCGAACCAGCTCTCGAGGCCGGGGTCGTCGCGCCGGGCGCGCTCGAGGAGATCGAGCACGAGCTCCTGCTGAGGACGGCTGAAGGTCACGATCCCGAAGCTCGGTGCGCGCTCGGGGTCGTCGATCGCGCGCAGCCGCGCGAGCAGATCGGCGACGACGCTCTCTGCCTCCTTCGGGTTCGTGCGCGAGCGGCTGCGGTCGTAGACGCCCTCGACGCGCACGAGCGAGACGCCGCGACCGCGACCGCGCTCGAGCGGCGCCGGGAAGGTGAGCAGCGAGTTGTCGTAGTAGCGGTAGTTGCTGAACGTGATGAGCGACTCGTGGCGGCTGCGGTAGTGCCAGCGCAGTCCGAGGCGCCTGAAGCCCGAGGCCGCGCACTCGTCGAGGACGCTCTCGAGGTCGACGACGAGCTCCTCACCCGCCTCGCCCGTGCCGTGGACGGCGTCCGGTTCGTCGTCGGCGCTCTCGCCGAGCTGGAAGAAGCTCGTCGGCGGGAGCTGCTTGCTGTCGCCGACGACGACGCAGGCGCCACCGCGCGAGAGCGCGCCGATCGCGTCCCACGGGGTGACCTGCGAGGCCTCGTCGAAGACCACGAGGTCGAAGGGCGGCAGCTCGGGTCCGAGGTACTGCGCCACCGAGAGCGGACTCATCAGCATGCACGGCTCGAGCCGGGCGAGCAGGTTGGGGATCGACGCGAAGAGCCGCCGCAGCGGGAGGTGCCGCCGCTTCTTCGCGATCTCCCGCAACAGGATGCCCACCTCGCTGCTGCCCGACGCCGCAGCACCCGCGCGCGGCACGGCCGCCGCGAGGCGGGCGACGACCATCGCGCCCGTCGTCGCGAGGACCTCCCGGTCGAGTTCGGCGAAGCGACGGATCCGTCGCTCGTGCTCGCGTGCGTGGAAGCCGCGCAGCGCGGGGTCGGAGTCGACCACCTGCGTCAACCAGGCCGCGCGGAAGCCCCGCTCGAACGCGGGGCCGATCGCCGCCGGCGGGAGCCGACCGTCGTCGATCGCCGCGGCGAGCGCCCGGAGGCCGAGGGTCTCGAGCGTCGTGCGCGTCGCCC
>JADLHO010000112.1 GCA_020848735.1 Planctomycetota bacterium
CTCCAGCAGGATCGCTCCGAGCCTGGTGTCCTCCACGAGTCTGTCTCCTTGGTTGCGCCGACACGGATCGCGCACGACCCGCCGCCTCCAGATCGGTCGATGCGCGGTCCTGGCTTGATTCCCCGATCGGATCGGGCCAATCCACTCGCCGCGCAAGGCGAGACGGTCCCCGCCATGCGCTCAGGGATCGCGATGCACCACGACTCGGCCCGCTCGGCTCGACTTGCCTGCGTCACCCTCGCCGTCCTGCTCGGCTGCGATGCGAGCGACGCGTCGCCGGCGGGATTGCGTCCACCGGCGCTCGGACCGCTGCGCGGTTTCGTCGAGAACCGCGGTCAGTGGGCCGAGGTGCTGGGATTCGCCGCATCGAGCGGGACACGCTGGGCCATGGTCCTCGGCGATGCCGTGGAGTTCGGCAGTGGCTCCCGGTCGGTGCGGCTCTCCCCCTCGAACCGCACGGCGACCGTCGCCCGCGGTCGCGATCCCCTCGCGACACGCTGTCACTTCCTCCACGGAGCGGACGCGGCGAACTGGGTCGTCGATGCACCGGTGTATCGCTCCGTGACGATCGACGATCTCGCGCCCGGCGTCGCGATGGTGCTCCGTGAGTCGGGCGACGGTCTCGGATTCGCCTATGACCTCCTGCTGGCGGCCGGCGCGCGCCCGGAGGAGCTCGAGTTCACGGTCCGCGGTGCGCGCTCGCTCCGCATCGACGCCGCGAGCGAGGAGCTCGTCCTGGACTGTGGCGAGGTCGAGCTGCGTCAGAGCGCACCGCTCGCGTGGTCGGTGGGGGTCGGGGGCGAGCGCTCGCCGACCGCGTGCACCTTCGAGCTGCGCGGGGCAGATCGCTTCGGCTTCCGGCTCGAGATCCGCGACGCCGCCCACGCTCACGTCATCGATCCCGACCTGCGCTGGGCGACGCACGTCGGCGGCTCACGTCTCGACGAGGGCTACGCGATCGACGTGGCCGCGAACGGCGACGTCTTCATCGCCGGCTCGACGCTGTCACCCGATCTGCCGACCACGCCCTCGGTCTTCGATCCGAGCTACAACGGGACGCACCCGACGCCGCGCGACATCGGGGACGCCTTCGTCGCGCGACTCGCCGCGGACGACGGACGACTCCTCTGGGTGACCTATCTCGGCGGCGTCGAGAACGACCGGCTCGTGAGCGTGGCCGCCGTCGGCGGCGACGCGATGCTCACCGGTTGGACGACCTCGCTCGACTTCCCCGTCACGCCCGGCGCCTTCGACACCTCGCACAATGGAACCGGAGACGGCTACCTCTACCTCGGTGGCGATGTCTTCGTGACACGCATGGCCGACGACGGCCGGAGCCTCCGCTGGAGCAGCTTCCTCGGCGGCTCGGCGCTCGAGTATCCGACCTCGATGGCCGTGCGTGGGAACGGTGAGGTCGCGGTCAGCGGTCACGTGCACAGCACGAACTTCCCGACCACACCCGGCGCGTATTCGGGCACGCGGCGTGCCTTCAGCGATCTCTTCCTCACGCGCTTCGCGCCCGACGGTGCGAGCCTGCTGGGTTCGACCTACTTCGGCGGCGCCGACGGCGAGGAGTACCCACATGCCATGGCCTTCGATGCTCAGGGCGGGGTGGTGCTCGCGGGCGCGACCGACTCGAACGACCTGCCGGTGACTCCCGGCGCGCTCGATACGAGCTTCAACGGCGGCGTCGACCATCTCGCCGACGGCTTCGTCGCGCGCTTCGACGACCGCGCGACGACTCTGAGCTGGTGCACGTATCTGGGCACGCCGTCGAGCGAATACCCCCGCGGCATCGCCCTCGAGAGCAATGGCGACATCACGCTCACCGGGGCGATCGACGGTCCGGGTCTGCCCACCACGCCAGGGGTCGTCGGTCCGAACCACTTCGGCGGCAAGGATGGCTTCGTCTGGCGGATCTCCGGCGACGGCACCACGACGCGATGGGCCAGCTACGTCGGCGGTTCCCTCGACGACGTCTTCGAGCGCTGTGTCGCGCTCGGCGGTGGGCGGATCGCCGTGAGCGGCAACTCGCTGTCGCCCGAGTTCCCGCGCACGCGCGGCGCGATGAACCCTCTGCCCCTCGGTCAGGCCGATGGCGTCGTCGTCGTGCTCGCGGGTGACGGCACCTCGATCGACCATGCGACCTCGATCGGCGGCCGCTTCTACGACCGCGGGCTCGACGTCAAGCGCACGGCCGGCGGCGAACTCGTCACCACGGGCGCGACCTATTCGTTCGACAGCCCGGTGACCCAGAATGGCCTGCCGTACCGCGCGGGTGGCGATGCCTATTGCCAACGATTGACGGCCTTGCCGCTCGGTGTGACGCGCGTCGGTGTGCCTTCGGGCGCGTGCGCGCGCGATGCGCGGATCCTGGCCCGCTCCGGGCCCTTCGTCGGCGAAGCGCGCTTCCTGCTCAGTGCCGGCGACGTGCCACCCGCGAGTCCGGCGCTCGCACTCGTCTCGCTCGGCACGCTCGCGACCCCGCAGAGCCTGTTCGGCATCGAGCTCTTCGTCGATCCGGCCGCACTCCTGATGTCGCTGCCGGTCGCGGTCGATCCGTACGGCAGTGCGCTGATGCCGCTCGCCCTTCCGGCGGGTCCGGGTCTCGCCGGGGTCACGATCGCGGTCCAGTTCGCGTGGCTCGACGCGTGTCCGGGCGCGATGCTCGGCGCATCCGACGCGGTGCGCGTCGTGATCCAGCCCTGAGATGCCACGACTGCTCGCCGCCCTCGCCGTCCTCTGCCTCTCGGTATGCGCGTCGCGCGCACAGGACCCCGTGTTGCGCGTGGCACTCGCCGACGATCGGGTGGGCTTCACCCTCACAGCGACGCACGACGGCTCGCTGGAGCTCCTCGAGCGCCTGCCCTGGGACTTCGCGAGCCACGGCACCGTGATCTGGTCCGGATCGGCGCGCGAGCTCGCGAAGCCGGAAGGACTCCGGCTGCCCCGGCACGTGGCCGGGCACGACCGGCTCTTCTCGAGCTTCGCGCTGCGGCCCCTGGGCCATGAGCCCGGCGATCCGGTGTGGCCGCCGCCGCGCATCGCGCACGAACCGCGCGAGCGCTTCGGATCGGCGCGCTCGAAGAAGGGCGTCACCTGCCCGGTCGATCTCGACGACGTCGTCGCGCTCGGCGCGGCGCAGGCCGTGATCAACCTGCAGCCGACCTTCGCGTTCCTGCCGGCGGAGGCCGGAGATCCCGATCCCGAGTACGTGCTCGACGTCGAAGGCACGCAGCTCCGCTTCGATCCGCGCTGGGTCGCGCGGGCCGACGCCGAGATCGGCGGCCTCACGGAACGCGGCGTCGAGGTCATCGCCGTCGTGACCTGTGCCATCCCACCCGGTGCGGACCGCGCCCATCCGCTCGTGCACGAGCGCTGCGATCTCGCGCGTGCACCGAACCGGCTGAGCGCGTTCCGGTTGAGCGATCGCGCCGGCGTGGCGCATTACGTGGGCTTCCTCCGCTTCTGCGCGACGCGCTATGCGCGCGACGACCGCCGACACGGCCGCGTGCGGGGCTGGATCATCGGCAACGAGCACGATGCTCATTGGGAGTGGAACAACCAGGGCGAGGCCTCGCCGACCGAGGTCCTCGCGCAGCACGCACGCGAGCTGCGCCTCGCCGTGCAGGTCATCCGGTCGGTCCATCCCGACCTGCAGGTGTTCACGTCGTTCACGCACTCCTGGGCGCTGCCGCACGCGCTCGCGCCGGGTCGTGCGCTGCCGGGTCGCGAACTCCTGCGGGGCCTGCTCACGCATCCCGAGCTGCGCGAGGCCCCTTGGGACGTCGCCTGGCATCCCTATCCCGAGAACCTCTTCGATCCGCGCTTCTGGAACGACCGGCAGGCCTGGCTCGCCCAGGACAGTCCGAAGGTCACCTTGAACAACCTCGAGGTGCTGCTCGCGGAGCTCGCCG
The DNA here is from genome assembly GCA_020848735.1 of Planctomycetota bacterium. Taxonomy (GTDB): domain Bacteria; phylum Planctomycetota; class UBA1135; order UBA1135; family UBA2386; genus JACRLW01. The sequence goes on from JADLHO010000112.1 coordinate 3,918, forward strand.
CGCACGAGCCACGGCGCCGCGTGATCCTCTCCGAGCAGGGCTTCCATCGACCCGACGGGCCCGATGGCGAAGACGTGCAGGCTGCGGCCTATGCGCTCGCCTGGCAGCGCGTCGCCGGCTTCGAGGCGGTCGATGCCTTCCTGCTCCATCGCCACGTCGATCACCGCCACGAGGGCGGATTGCGGCTCGGGCTCTGGAGCAACGACCCCGCCTCCGCCGATCCCTGCCGCCCGCTCGCGAGGCGACGCATGCACGAGGTCTTCCGCGCCGCGGGCACGCCGGACTTCGAGGCGGTCGCGCGCTTCGCGCTCGGGATCGTGGGACGCACGGACTGGCGCGATCTGCGCGCGCCCTTGGCCGAGGTCGCCGCGCGCCATCCCGCGCTGCATCCCTGGCAACGCGAGCCCGCGACGCTCGACCTGCTCCCCGCGCTCACGAATGCGCAGCTCGACGCCGCTGCGGCCTACGAGCTCCGCTTCGTGCCGCACGCCGAGGGATTGCTGCAGGGCGTGATGCTCCACCCGGGCGGAGACGGCAGACCCGCGCGCGCGACGATCCAGTGCGAGCCCGCGCGAAAGCCTCGCGCGCTGCGCTTCGCGATCGCCAAGCTCGGCGAGGGCGGCGATGGCGTTCGCTTTGCCGTCGAACTCGACGGTCTGGAGATCTGGTCCGCAGACTCCGCGGACGCCGCACCGCGCGCCGTCGAGCTCGTCCTCCCCGCGAACGACGCCACCCGCCGCCTGACCTTCGCCGTGTCAGCCCACGTCGACAATGCCTGGGATCACGCGGTCTGGCTCGCGCCGCGGCTGACCACCGCCGTCCTCAAGCCTGCACGGACTTCCGCACGCGATTCCCCGCGTTGACGGGTCTTCGAAACACAACTGCCCGCTCGTCGCGGATCGCCTCCGAGTCCAGGATGGTGGCCCGCAGCAACCTGCGATCCAGATCCATCGGCCGGAAGGCATGGGGGATGCTCACTTCGATCTCGCCGGCGAGCGACCTGGCACTCTCCCGGATCAGCCGCGCGGGAAAGCACAATCTGGATCCCACACTCTCGAGCACGATCACGACGCCGCTGGAGCATCTCGCGTCGACGACGCGCCCACAATCGAGGTCGAGTCGAACACCGCCGCGCACCGTGGAGTTGCCATGGCTATCCGGTGTGACTGTGATTCGCTGTGACCAGACTTCCTTGGGCCGACCGAGACGCTCGATCCACAGGGGGACTTCACCTGCGACAGGAATGGGAACCTCGACGAAGGCTCCGTCAGTCCGTGACGAGTCATGGGAGATCGATGGTCGCCGCTCCCTGATCATCCACATGCTCTGCTCGAGTTCCCTCTGCGCCAGCGATGTCCCCAGGAGTCGATCACTCGTGCCTGCGAGCCAGTCGACCAGGGCTGGTCGGGTCGTCCGGACGCATGCATCGCCCGCGAACCAGATCAGCGTCTCATGGGATTCCAGACAGAGCTTTCGCACAATGCCGCGAGAATCGTCAGGAGTCAGCCGGCCCAGGATCGCGTGAAGACAACGCGCCCAGCGCGGCTCGGACTCGATGAGCTTTCGGAGAACGTGCAGTACGGACTTGCGCTCGTCCACGGGTACATCTCGCAGGGTAGCGAGAAGCGCGTCGTCCGCCGCACCCGGTTCGAGAGACAAGATTTCAATGAGCTGGCTTCGGTCCATGGTCACGATTCTCCGCCGGCCTGGGTGAGATGCGAGGAATCACCCCAACTCAGGCGCCTGACACTTCGGTTCTCTCGACGCGCCGATCGAACGCTCTCGCCTCCGCTCCGACAGAGCTGCTCGGCGCGATCCAGATCGATTCCGTGTTCGCGAAGCATCTTCTTCGCTCTGCTGTATGCGGTGTTCACCGCGTTCACTGTGATGCCGAGCTCCGAGGCGATCACCTGGCTCGGAACGAAGCGGAACTCCTTGAATCCAGACCAGCGAACCTGGATCACTCGGAATTGGATCCCGGTCAGCAGGATCTTGGACTTCGCGATGAGGAGCTGTTCCAGGAGCCAGGACTCGTCCGAGTCGAGGCGCTGACCGGAATCAGGCGGAGCCCAAAGGTCGTCCAGATTCGCGGGCCACGTGAACTCGATCTGGAGTTTCCTCCGCTTGGTGGTTCGGAGTGCCGCCCGTCGAGCAAACTCGCGCATCAGCGGCGCGTAGGGTCCACGCGAACAGAACAACGTGGGGTAGGGTCTCGACCGCGTTCCGCTCGCGACCCTCTGATGGCTCCTCCAGAGGTCCTCCATGACGTAGCTCTTCGCCTGATCTCGCTCCCGCCACGGCGCCAGCTCTACGGCGATGATTCGCTCGTACGGAGATACCAGGTTGGTGAACTGCTCGTCGGAGCCGCCCCACATCGCAGCTTCAGCGACCGCCCGCGCCATCTCTCGCTTCGCGTGAGCTCGCAGATCTTCGGGAAGTCGACCCGTATCGAGCGCATCGCACGCGAAGTTTCGCAATGCGATTCGACATTGGCGTACGAACTCGGGTCCGAACATCCGACGAAGGTCGAGGTAGAGGGGTCGCATGGCGAGCAAGCGGGCCGGGAGGCGGGCAGGTAGCGAAGGCTCGGTACCATGCCTTTCTTGCTCACCGCGAAGTCAAGAGACTGCGAGGTTCGAAGGCGATCCGGTGTTACCACCTCTGGGCAGTCAGGAGATTCGGCGGAACGTGCTGCGTCCGCCACAGTGGAAGGCCCGCGGTTCCCCTGACCTTGCCTTCATGGCGCGATTCTGGTGCCCGTGGGCCCACGGTCCTCAGCGACTGGACGCTGTCCCAGGCAAAGCGCAGTGAGGTTCGCGGGAACGTCCCGGCCACGCCGGTGAATCGGGCGCAGGCCGCCAGAGGGGTGCTCGAACTCCGCGGTCACACCACCGCAGCCGCGCAACCGGTTGCCGAGCGCGTCGCGATACACCGCACGAGCGAGGGATTGTGGGCGTCGTCAGCACCCCCGGGTTCACGTGGGCCTCGGGCCCACGGCTCATCGATGGACCCGTGCCTCTCGGAGCCCAGCGCCCGTCTCCACCTCAGCCCACGTCGACAACGCCTGGGATCACGCGGTCTGGCTCGCGCCGCGGCTCACGCGCTGAGGTCGACGACGCCAGCCGACGGTCAAGGCGTCGAGGCAGCAATAGAAGGCGCCGGCGGCGATCGGCGGATTGCAGGTCGCCATGCCGAACCAGGTCTCCCGGGGCGCCCAGCGCCAGGTCCCGAGCGAGGTGCCCACGAGCTCGAGGATCAGCGAGAGGAAGAACATCGTCCCGTAGAGCTCCGGCGATGGACCGAAGCGCGCGAGGAGGAGCAGCACGGAGAGGAAGAGCAGGCTCTGCTCGTCCCCCAGTCCGAGGTAGCCCGCGAGCGTCACGGGGATCGTCGCGGCGAGCAGCCAGCGCGGCACGCGCGGGCCGAGACTCGCCGTGACCCAGACGCCGAGCTGGAACAGCAGGGCATGGCCCGGTGGGACATAGGGCGGCACGAAGCCGAAGCCGTATTCGTACAGGCCCCAGCTCTCCGTCAGGAAGATCTCGCCGGCGCTTGCCCAGAGCACGCAGACGATCAGCGCGCGCTGCATCGTCGGTTCCGCCGCGCGCCAGACGAGGGCGAGCATCCACCAGGTGACGAGGCTCATCGCGATCGTCCCCGTGAGGCCCAGCCAGGCGTCGACGGCCAGACCGACCGGGAAGAGGAGCGCGACCCACCAACCCATCCGCGGAAAGGTCGGCGACGCGGGGCGTTCGGCGGCTTGGATGCGGGTGGCGAGCTCGGTCACGGCGGCGGGAGTATGCCGAGGACACGGCTCGACACGAGCGTTCTCGTAGAGTCCGCGCCCTCACCATGCGCCCGTTCGTGCTCGCCGCCGTCACGACCCTCCTGCTCATGCCGTCGCCGCCGGCGCAGTCCGCCGAGCTCCGCGCCGTCTGGATCGCCCGCGATGGGCTCGGCTCGCGCGCGCGGATCAGCGCGACTCTCGATGCGCTGGCCGCCGCGAACGTGAACTGCGTGTGCGTCAACGTGTGGAGTCGTGGCTACACGATCCATCCGAGCGACGTGCTCGCACGCGCCTGCGGCGTGCGCCAGGACCCGAGCTACGTGGGCCGCGATCCCCTGCAGGAGACGCTCGTCGAGGCCCATCGCCGCGGCATCGAGGTCGAAGCCTGGTTCGAGTACGGCTTCATGTTCGGTTGGAGCGGCTGGTTCGCGGGACCGAACGGCGTCGGACCGGTGCTGAGCGCGAACCCGGGTTGGATCGGCATGGACGCGGCGGGCAACTCGCAGGTGGCCGACGGGGCCGGCGGCTTCCACACCTGGGCGAGCCACGAACACCCCGAGGTGCGCCGCTTCCTGCTGGACCTCGCGGTGGAGACCGTCGATCGCTACGACGTCGACGGCATCCAATTCGATCGCGTGCGCTACCCGTCGACGGCATGGGGCTACGACCCCACGACGGTCGCCGCATACCGCGCGGCAACCGGACAGTCGCCGCCGTCGAATGCCAACCAGAGCGCGTGGAAGCGCTGGCGCGCGGATCGCCTGAGCGCCTTCCACCACGAACTGCGGCAGGCGATCGCCCAGCGACGCGGCACCGTGCGCGTGACCGATGCGCCGACCGTGATGCCCGGCGCCTACGACACCTATCTCCAGGACTGGCCCGCGTGGCTCGCGGCCGGCTCGCTCGACCTGGTCTACCCGCAGGTCTATCGCACGACGGCGAGCAGCTACGTCACGACGCTCGACCAGCAGCTCGCGTACGTGAGCACCCCGCTGCGCGCGAAGGTCGCACCCGGGATCCGCGCGATCAGCGGCACGCCGACCGCGGAGGTGCTCGCGATGGTCGCCGCGAACCGTGCGCGGAACCTGCCGGGCCACGTGTTCTGGTACGCCGAGGGCCTCTCCGACGATCTCGGCGCGCTGCTCGCCGGGCCCTTCGCGAACCCGGCGACGATCCCCGGCCGACCCGTGGGTTGGCGGGCCGCGCCGATCGCGCGCGAGGAGAACGATCCCACGACGGCGATCGCCGGCGCGTGGAGCGCTGCGTCGAGCGCGAACGCGAGCGGTGGTGCCTTCCGCGTCGCCGCGCCCGGATCCGCTCCGAACGACTCCGTCACCTTCACGTTGATGCCGGGTGAGGCGGGACTCTGGCGCGTCCTCGCGAACCAGCTCTACGCGTCGTTGCGCAGCTCCGCGGTGGAGCACGCGGTCACGCATGCCGCAGGCACGGAACTCGTCCACGTCGATCAGGGCAACGCGGTGAATGCCGGCTGGGTGCAGCTCGGCGAGTACTGGCTCGATCCCGCGCGCGGTCCGTGCACGGTGCGGGTCGCGCGCTCGGCGCTCGGCGAGGTCGCCGCGGACGCGGTCGCATTGCTGAGGTCTCGCAGCACGAGCGGCGCGATGACCCGCTACGGCGCGGGCACGCACGGAGCGCGCGGCGTCCCCGAGCTCTCCGCCAGCGGCCGCGCGGCACTCGGCGGCACCTTCGCGCTGCAGCTCCACGCGACCTCGCCGTCCTCGGTCGCGTTGCTCGCGATCGGCTTCCAGTCGACGGCCCTGCCCTTGGCCGGTGGTCTGCTGCTCGTGGTCCCCGCGGTCGTGATCGGAGGGACGAGCGATGCGCGCGGGATCGCGTCGGCCGCATTGACGGTGCCGTTCGATCAGAATCTCCACGGACTGCCGATCCGCGCGCAGGGCCTGGTCGTCGATGCGAGCGCGGTCGATGGTCTGAGCCTCAGCGCCGCGGTCGCGCTCGCGGTCTACTGATCGAGTTCAGCGGACCGCGTCACGGAGCGAGGCCGCGAGCTTCAGCGTGCCCTGCACGGCGTGCTTCGACTCGAACGTGCTCTTGCCGCTGTCGCGCTCGACCTCGCGCTTCGACGAACTCGACCAGGCGAGCTCACCCTTCAGCACGATGTTCACCACGCGACGCGACGCGGGATCGACGAGCGCCTCGCCGCGCAGCGTGAGCGTCGCCTCCGCATCCGCATCGCCGGGCATCGGCGCGGACGGCCCTCGACCGCCCGTCGTCATCGGGTTCAGTCCGAGGCGCGCCGGACTGCCGGCGCCGCTCGCCGTGAGCTCGAACCCCACGCGCGCGAACCTGCGTCCCTCGCGCTCCTCGTGGCCGATGAACTTCGCGACGGCCTTCGCCGTCATCGCCTCGCTCTCGAGCAGCCCGATCCAATCGGCGAGACCGCTGCTCCCGGAGCGACCTCGCGATCCCCGACCGCGACCGTTCGGTCCACCGCCGAAACGACGCTCCGCGGCGACCGGGTGGAAGAGCGTGCGCAGCGCGGTCCGCAGGGCCGGTTCGACGACGAGCTCGGCGCCGGCCTCGGCGTCCGCAGGCGGAACGAGCACGTCGAGCTCGACGCGGCCGGGCACACCCAGCGCCAGCTCGCCCGCGAGTTCCTGACGCGTGTCGCCGTCGATCTCGACGAGCACGGCTTGACCCTGATCGTCGATCCCGCGCACGACCGCCTTGCCGGCGAGCGCGCCCTCGACGTGCGAGGTCTGAGGGCTGCCGTCGCGTCCCGTTCGCGTCTCGTCGGCCTCGACGGTGACGTAGCGACGCGGTGACTCGGGTCCCTCGAAGTCGTCGAACACGACGCGCTGGCGCACGGTGGACACGCTCGGTCCGCTCGGCTGCGGCGCACCGCGCCCCGAACCCGGCGCGCCGCCGAAGGCACGCTCCTCGCCGTCGACGAGCGTGCTGCGGGTCGTCGTCGTCTCGAACTCGCTCGCGAGTTCGACGCGACGCGCCTTCACCGGCTCCTGCGCCGCGGCGAGCGGCGCGAGGAAGACGCCGAGGACCGCCCCTTTGAGCAGCAGCTCGAAGCGGCAGCGAGCGAGGGAATGCGGACTCGGCCGTGCGGGGACGAGAACTCGATCGGGATGGCTTGCTCGCCTCATGGTCACACTGCGATCGCGTTGGACTCCGGTCAGCGGCCGCGGGCCGCGACCTCGAGACGTGAGATGGCTTCGACGACGCACTTCGCCGACAGGGCGACGCTCTCGACGCGTCCGGCACGTGCGACGTTGATCCCGTGCAGATGGCCGTCGAGTCCGGCGATCGGGCCGCCGCACTGCGCAGGCGTGAGCACCGTGTCGTGGACGAGGACCTCGGGGAAGCCGCTGCGCACCGCGCTGAGCGGGCCGAAGAGGAACTCCTGCGGATTGCGCGGCTGGCGCCCTTCCGCCGCATTCCGGCGCTCGCCGAGGATCGCCTCGATCGAGAGCTCGTCGGTGCCGCGCAGGACGCGCAGCGTGACCGGCTGCCCGGCGTGCTTGGAGCGCAGGGCTTCGATGACCGCCTCGCGCGAGCCCATCACCACGCCGTCGATCTCGCGGACGACGTCGTTCGCGAGGCAGCCCGCGCGCTGCGCCGCGCTGCCGTCGCGGACGACGACCACGCGCGCATCGTCCTCGTCGTGGAGGAAGACGAGACCGAGTTCGCCCGGTCGCTCCGTCGGTCGCCCACCGCGCGCTGCCGCTCCGCCGGACGCAGGCTCGTGCACGGGCAGGCTCACGACTCCGATCGACAGCGGCGCCGACTCCGTGCCGATCGAGACGAGCACGCGGCCGACCTCGGGCGCGCGCGTGTCCCAGGCGACGGGCACGAGATCCTGCGCGTCGATCGCGAGCAGCGCGAGGTCGGTCGCCGGATCGATGGCGAGGCGTCGCGCCGGCACCCGCGTGCCGTCGGCGAGCTCGCAACGCAGTTCCCCGTCGCGCAGCTCGCTCGCCTTCGTGAGCACGCGGCCGTCGGCCCGCACGATCGTGCCGAGCGCCACGCGCGACTCACCGACGAACACCGCGACGACGTGGTTGCGGAGGGCGTCGCTCAGCGGCAGGAACGATTCGAGGACCTCGCGGTGATTCCGCGCGCCGTGCGGCAGCTCGCCGCCCCGGCCGCGCGCCGAGCGGAGACCGACCTCGAGCGGCTCGGCCTCGAGGACGAGCGGCACGTCCGCCTCGCCTCGTCGCACCACCACCCGCGTCACGGAGCCGCTGCGCGCGCGGGCGACATTCGCACTCTCGACGTCGAGCCGGCGACCGTCGATCTCCACGATGACGTCTCCCACCTGGAAGCCGGCCTCGGCCGCAGGTGTGGCCGCGAGCACCGCATCGACCACCGGCGGGATCGCGGCGGAGACGCGCAGCCCGAACGCGCGCAGGCGCGCGGGCAGCTCGGTGCGCGCATTGCCTCGCCGGTCGGCGGTCCCCACGAGTTCGCTGGCGAGCAGGCTGTCCCATTCGCGGCGGAACGCGTCGATGGGGACGTGCAGGTTGTCGGCGAGGTCCTGGGCGATGCGGCTGTGGATGCCGATCACACGGCCCTCGAGATCGAAGAGCGGCCCACCCGAGTCACCGCCCGACATCGTGCAATCCGTCACGACGAAGCGCGCGGCATCGGGGCGCAACACGCGGCCGAGACGCAGCGGTGCGCCGGCGGGTCGGCGGCCACCCGGATGGCCGAGCATGAAGCACCAATCGCCGGCGTCGACCTCGGCGAGCGAACCCATCGCACAGCAGGGCAGGCCCTCGGCGTCGTCGAGCCGCACGAGGCCGGTGTCGGTGCGGTGGTTCACGCCGAGCGTGGTGCCCTGCACGGAGCGACCGTCGTCGAAGCTCATCGTGACCCGTCGCCCCGGTGCGCCGATGACGTGGCCCGCGGTGAGCACGAAGCCACCTTCGACCACCACGCCCGAACCACCGCCGAGGCCGACGAGCGCGGCGCGGACCTTGTCGTGGGTGGCGCGCAGGTGCGATTCGAAGGCACGCCACTCGGCGAGCGAGGCCGGGACGCCGCCTTGGCGCACGTGGGCAGGCAATTCGCGGACCTCGCCGACGTCCCGTTGGGCGGGCAATGGCGCGATGGTCGCGAGGAGGGCGAAGATGAGGACGGAATCGAGATCGCGCATGACGCGGACGGGCACCGGGTCGGGACCAGACAGCTCCTGAAGCGATCGCGCCATGGGGTCGGAGCCGCGCGACGATCGTGGGACGACCAGGCGAGGCCGCCGACCCGTCAATGGCCAGGGCAGTTCGGCCGCCCCGGCGTCCCGTCTCGCGACGGATCTGCGACGAGAGTGCGCGGCGGCAATGGGGCAATGCGGCGGACCGTCGCGTGTGCGGGGCCACGCGTGCATCCGGACCAGGCGTCGGCGCGCGGCCACGGCGAGGGCTATGCTCCTCGAGCCTCCTTCGCCTGCCCCGCCCCCTCGGAGAGCCGTTCCGACCGACCCGGTCGGCGGCCTCCCGCTCCACACCACCGGCGAATGCTCACCTCCCTGCGCGCCGCGATCCTCGCGGCACCGATCGCTCTCCTCGCGCCCGCCTCGTTCGCACAGGACCTCGCCCAAGAGGTCCGTCACCTCGTCCAGGTCTACGTCCACGACGCTCGCGATCTCGATCGCCTGCTGGCGCTGGATCTCGACCTCGCGCGCTGTCAGGCGCTCGAACCTCCGGTTCGCGTCGTGGACGTGATCGCATACGACGCGGATCTCGCGCGGCTCACCGCCGCCGGCCTCGAGCACGAGATCGCCATCCGCGACCTCGCGGCCCACTACGAGCGCGAGCTCGCCCGGTCCGGCGCGGTGACCACCATGTCGCTGACGCCGCCGGTCGGCCAGGGGGGCATGGGCGGCAATTACACGCTCGCGCAGATGGAGGCGATCCTCGACTCCTTCGCCAACGATCATCCCTCGCTCTGCACCGCCAAGGTCTCGATCGGGACCAGCATCCAGGGCCGCTCGATCTGGATGGTCAAGATCTCCGACAACGCCGCGAGCAACGAGGGTGAGCCGCGGGCGTACTTCGATGCCGTCCACCATGCGCGCGAGCCGGTCTCGCTGAGCCTGACGCTCGCCTTCATGGATTGGCTGCTGAGCAATTACGGCACGGACCCGATCGCGACCTACATCGTGAACGAGCGCGAGCTGTACTTCGTGCCCTGCGTGAACCCGGACGGCTACGAGTACAACCGCTCGACCAACCCGGGCGGCGGCGGACTCTGGCGCAAGAACCGCCGGCTCAATGCGAACGGCACCTACGGCGTCGACCTCAACCGCAACTACTCCACCGGCTGGAGCGCGCCGAACGGCGGCAACTCGACGACGCCGAGCTCCGACACCTACCGCGGGACGGCGCCCTTCTCGGAGCCCGAGACCCTGGCGATCGAGAACTTCATGACCGGCATGGGCTTCGCGCTCACGTGCTCGGCCCACACGTATACCGACGTCCTGCTCTATCCCTGGGGCTGGCAGACGGCGGCCGTCTCCAATGCCGCCGATTACGCGACCCTCAGCGCCGCGTTCACGGACGACAGCGGGATCCCTCACGGCCCCGTGTCGACGACCCTCTACATCGCCGCCGGCGGCTCCGTGGACCATCACCACCAGGTGCACGGCGCGATCTCCTTCACGCCGGAACTCGGCCGTGAGAACGAGGGCAGCTTCTGGCCCGCCCCCGCGACGCAGGTGACCATCGTCAATCGTCACCTGACGATGTACCGCGACATGGCGCTCGCCGCCGGCTCGGCGCTGTCGCTCGGCGCGATCACGACGGCGGAGGATGCCGGCAGCAATGGCGACGGGGTCGTGGGCCCCGGCGAGAACGGCACCGTCGTCGTCCAGCTCCGCAATGCGGGTCTCACGGCCATCGGCAATGCGCAGGTCACCCTGCAGTCGCTCACGCCCGGAGTGGGCATCCTCGCGGGTTCGACCTCGGTCGCGACGGTCGCCCGTCTCGGCTCGGCGTCCACGGTCGCCTCGCAGCTCCGCTTCCACGTCGATCCCTCGTTCACGGGCAACTCCGCCAGGCTGCGGGTCACCGCGATCGGCGGTGGCGCGACCGTGACGAGCGACCTCGACGTGCCGACCCGCGTGCGCCGCGTGCTCGTCGCCGACGACATGGAGCAGGACCGCGGCTTCACGGTGGCCGCAGGCGGCACCGCGACCAGCGGGATCTGGGGCCGCGGCACCACCCAGCAGACCACGAGCGGCGGAGTCGTCTATCAGCCCGGTACCCAGCACACGCCCGGTGGGTCGTTCTGCCAGGTGACCGACGGGCGCGCCGGCACCGCGGTCGGCACCTATGACGTCGACGGCGGCATCACCGATCTGCTCTCGCCGGTCATGGACCTCTCCCACGTGCAGTCGGCGGAGCTCGTCGTGTGGAACTGGTACGGCGAGACCGTGGGCAACGACGCCTTCGAGATCGCCGTGAGCAGCAACGGCGGCGGCGCGTGGACCACGCTGTTCTCGACGACCCAGACGACCAGCGCCTGGACCGAGCGCGTCCTCACCCTGCCGGCGCCGCTCACCAGCCAGATGCGGTTCCGCTTCCGTGCGCAGGATCTCAATGCGTCGATCGTCGAGGCCCTCATCGACGACCTGTCGATCCGGGGCGTCGCCGCGGACGGCTCGCTGACGATCCTCTCCTCGGGCGCGATCGGCAAGGCGCTGCGCGTCGGCGTGGTCGGCGAGGCCGCAGCCCAGGTGCTGCCCATGATCTCGCCGTTCCGGGCCGGTGGACCGATCAGCGTGCCGGGCATCGGCGGTCAACTGCTGCTCGAGCCGTCGATCATCCTGACGCTCCCGACCGTCGGCCTCGACGCCGCGGGGCGCGCCGCGATCGACCTCTCGATCCCGAACGATGCCGGCCTGCGCGGTGCCGTGCTCCATTGGCAGGGCCTGCACTTCGGCAGCGGCGGTCCGTCGTTCGGCAACGCGACGACGCTGACCCTGAACTGATCGGCGGGGGATCGGAGCACGCCGCAGCGCGGCGTGGTTGCGGCGCTGCGTAGTGTCCCGATCCGCGCAATTGCGGGTCGGGTTCATGCGCTCTTCACCGCGCTCCTTATCGTCTTCGCCCTCGCGTCCGCGACGGGCGCGACGACCCTCTCCGATCCACCATGACGACGCGCATCCTCCTCGCCGCGCTCTGTGCGACCGGCTTCGCCGCTGCACAGGGACCGTTCCCCAACGGTGACTACCTCTTCCTCACCGGCTTCTCGGACAGCCAGGGTCCGACCGGGCCTGCGACGCAGTCCTACCCGGCGTCACGCTTCAAGGACCTGAACGGCGACGGCGTCATCAGCGACGCCTCGGAGCTCTTCGCCTTCCTGAAGGTCTCCTACAACACCCGCAACTTCAGCAGCGGGATCCTCGCGTCCTACATCTCGGACATGTCGTGGTGCCAGGAAGGCGACAACTGGGCCTTCTACATCGCGGACTCCGCCGACGGGCGCATCACCCGCGGCGTCGACTCGAACAACAACGGCGTCCTCGACAACAACGAGGTCACCGAGTTCTTCGACTTCCAGAGCGCGTTCTCGCCGGACGGCATCGCGGTGCACCGCGATGGCAGCGGCGTCACGCACGTCTATGTGGCGCAGGACGACTCCGCGAGCCCCTACGGCCGCGGGATCCACGAGCTGATCGACCTCAATGGCGACGGCGACGCGAAGGACGCCGGCGAGCAGACGCCGTTCGTCAACGCGGCGATGGCGCTGACCGTCCCGGGTACCAGCGGCAACGTCACGCTGACGAGCCAGCTCTGGGAACAGGTGCACGTGCTCGGTGACGGCACCGTCATCGCCTACAGCCGCGGTTCCTCCGGCGCGACCACGGCGAACACCCCGGACCAGTTCGCCTGGTATGCGTTCACGAAGGTCGCCGGTGTCACGACGGCGAGCGTCTTCTTCGATCCGTCGCGGGCGAACGGCCTTGCGACCCATCCCGACTTCGATGTCGCCGGCGCCTTCCCGCAATGGGATGTCAACGTCACGAGCGGCACCACCACGAAGCAGTACGGCGACGTGCAGTTCTTCGCGGCGGGCACCCAGCCGCAGTTCGGCCCGCGCGACTACTTCTTCGGCGCCGGCTACAACAATCCGTTCCGCTACCTGAACCCCGCCGCGGTGCCGGTGCACGGCCTCTTCTACCGCTGGCGTGACCAGGACGGCGACTTCCGGATCGGTGCGGGGGAGATCACGCTCTGGGCGAACTTCTCCGGCAACACGGTGGCGGGCGTGGCACCGTTCCAGGTCCCGCTTTCCGGCGGCGGTTCGATCGCCGATCTGAACCAGCAGATCTTCACGATCGAGGCCAAGGACGACCAGCTCCACGTGTGCTGGGGATCCGGTGGCACGGCGAACAAGAGCTGGATGCTGCTGCAGGACCTGAACAACAACGGCGTCATCGAGAACGGCGAGGCGCGCCAGAGCTACGCGTTCTCCGGCGCGGCGAACGGCGTCTATCACCCGAGCTTCGGCCCGTTCATCAAGGACGGCTCGGCGTTCCAGCGCGGCTTCATGCCGGGACCCTTCCCGACCGGCCTCGTGCCGTACGACAACGGCTGTGCGAACCCCACCAATGGCCTCGCCCCGGTCTGCGACGCCTTCGGCGGCGCGCCCCAGGTCGGCAATCCGGCCTTCGGCATCGCGGTCGAGCGCTGCCCGGTGGGAACGGTGAACTACCTGCTGACCGGCCTCGGCCGTTCGTCGACCCCGCTCCCGCCGGGCCTCGGTCTGCCGGGCTGCAACGTCGTCACGCCGTTCTTCGGAGTCTTCGGGCCCTTCCCGGCCGATGCCGATGGCGTCGCGGCCCTGCCGCTCGCCCTGCCGAACGACCCCTCGCTCATCGGCGGCATGATGAACTTCCAGTGGCTGTCGATGGCGGTCGTCGGGTCGCAGCTCGTGCTCGTGTCGAGCAACGGGCTCGAGATGACGATCCAGGCCTGAGCGGGGTCACGGATCGCGCTGCGCGCCGGGGACGCGGATCCTGAAACGTCGCGCGTGCGCGCGGCACAAGCCGGGGCTGGGGCTGCGGGGCTTCACGGGCTCTTGACAGCCCCCCTACAATCCTCACCTCGACCCCTCGCGGCATCACCCCGGCGTCCGGCCGGGATCGCCCACTCCAGCGTCCACGCGTCGTGCGCAGCGGTTCGGTCAGCCGCCGACTCCCTCCGAGCCGGCGGACCTTGCGCCCGAGTTCGAAAGCCCAGGCCCCCCGATGTCGACTGGTTCCCAGAAGGCCAAGAAGAGTTCGTCCCAGAAGAAGCCCGCCGCCCCCGCGGTGAAGGCCTCTCCGAGCAGCGCCGCGCCGCGCCGCAACCGCGAGGCCGATGATCTCGACGACGATGAGGACGACGGTCTCGTCGCCGAACGCATCGCCCCGAAGCCCGCGATCCGGCCGCGACTTCCCCGCCCGATGCCGCGCTCGTCGAGTGACGACCTGCTCCTCGCCGGCGCCTCGAGCTCCGGCACGCCGTTCGGCCGCTGCGGCGGTCGTGCGATCCTCTCGCGCCTCGAGCGCGACCTCTGCGACCGCCTCACCAACCTCGGGGTCGCGCACAGCCATCGGCCGCGCCACTTCGAGGTGAAGCTCGACGACGAGTCGCTCGCGGCGTTCGCGCCCACCATGGTCCTCCGCGGTCGCGGGCGCGAGGGGAAGACCGTCGTCCTCGAGACCTCCGAGTCCAAGACGGACACGAACGTGCCCAAGATCAGGGCTTTCCGTCGGCAGTACGGCCTCGAGTTCTACGTCTGCCTCGTCGCGCCCGAGGAAGTGCTCGACGAGATCGCCTTCGACACCTACGACGAGTCGACGGCGGCGACCGACGTGCACACGCTCGTCAGTCGCCTCGCGGACTGAGTGCGTCGCCCGCGACGCGCGCGTGCAAGTCAGACGTTTGCACCGCGCGCCTCGCTGGCTATCGTGCTCGGCCCCCCAACCGTCCCGGTCGTGGAGGCCACCCAGCCTTGGTCGCGCAGGACTACCTCGCTCTCGTTCATTCGTCCGATCTGGATGGCCTGCAAAGCGCCTGGAACTCGGCGCTCGGCAGCCCCGGCGAGGTGCTCAGCTACTCGCGAACCCTGACCGAGCTCACCGAACGCGGTGAACTCGGCACCGCACTCGACCTCGGCCTGAGGATGATCGAGGCGCTCGAGCAGGCGGGTCGAGCCGCCGATGCCTTCGAGCTCGGCCTCGCGATCGTCGGGAAGCAGACGAACAACGAGAGCTTCTCGAAACGCCTCTTCGCGCTGGTCCAACGCGCGTTCGGCAGCACGGACTGGCTCCCGGTCGCACTCGAAGCCAGCGGACTCTCGGAGACGAACCTCGTCCCCGCCGCCTTCGAGGCCTTCGAACTGGCCCGGCGATTCACGCCGGGCCATGTCGTGTACCACCGTGCGGGTTGGGGCGAAGGCGTGGTCGAGGAGCTCGACGCCGCCGCGCGCACCGTGCGCATCCGCTTCGTCAGCGGCGGCACGAAGGAGCTCCCGCTGAAGAGCGCACTCGAGAGCCTGCGACCGCTCGAGCGCGACGACCTCCGCACGATGCGTCTCACGCGCGCCGAGGACCTCGCGAAGCTCGCGGAGGAAGACCCCGCGAGCGTCATCCGCATGGCGGCGCGGATGTACCGAGGCACGATCAACAGCCTCCAGCTCAAGACCGAGCTCGTCGGGACGGTCACCGAGAAGAAGTGGGCCGGCTGGTGGAAGCGCGCCAAGGTCGCGGCGTCGAACGATCCGTGGCTGCAGGTCGACGGCAGTGCGACGCGCCCGGTCTTCGTCCTCCGCCGCGCCCCGCTCTCGCTGGCCGACGAGGCGCGCAAGTCGCTTTCGCACGCGCGCTCGCTGCCGGAGTACCTCGAGACCTGCCGCGACTACCTCGCGCGCGGCCTCGACGACCGGGCGCAGGGCCTGATCCTCGATCTCGCGCAGCAGCGCGTCGAGAAGGACCTGCACGGCTCGGGTGAGTCGGCCGCGCACCTGGTCGACGGCATCCTGTTCCTCGCGGAGCACGGGCGCTCGACGTCGGTCTCGGCGGCGCACGAGATGCGCGAGCTGCTCATGACGCCGAGCGGGCTCACGCCGGAGAACTTCGACAACCTCGCGACGCAGGCGTCGCGCGAGCACGCCGTGCGCCTCCTGCCCGAGGCCCTCGGCGAGGACTGGGCGGATCAGTGCGCGGCCGCGATCACCCGTTTCCCGATGTCGGTGATCGAGCATCTGATCGCGCTCATGCAGGAGAAGAAGAAGGCGGGCGCCCTCTCGCCCGTCTGGGCGGCGATCGCGCCGTATCCGCGGCGCTATCCGACGCTGACCTGGCTCCTCGCGAAGCTCCACTCCGAGGGTGCATTCGAGGGCCGCGAAGACGCGCCCGACAACCCGACGGTCTGTCGCGTCATGCTGCACCTCTGCCGCATGATCGCCACCGATCCGCGCTCGGACGCCGCGATGCACCGCGTGATGCAGCGGATCGCCTCGCTGCTGACGGGCCGCAAGGGACCGCTCACGCGCTGTCTCGAGACCATCGGCCGGGACGACCTCGCCGCATTCCTCGGCATCGCCGAGCGCGGCAACAACGAGTTCCCGCAGGAGATCACCGACGCGATCCTGCGGAGCGTCGCACGTCGCTTCCCCGACATCACGAGCAAGCCCGAGCGCCCGTTCTGGGAGCACGACGAGCTGATCTTCGTGACGACCGAGGGCTACCAGCGCCGTCGCGAGGAGTACCGCGTGCTCGTCGACGTGAAGATCCCGCTCAACGCGAAGGCCATCGGCGCCGCCGCGGCCCTCGGCGACCTCAGCGAGAACAGCGAGTGGGAGTCCGCGATGGAGGAGCAGCGCAACCTGACGGGTCGCGCCGAGGACATGACGCGCGAACTCCGTCGCGCCAAGCTCATCGAGGATCAGGAGATCCCCGACGGCATCGTCACCCCGGGCACCCGCGTCGGGATCACCTGGCTCGACGACGGGACGCAGGCGAAGTACCGCGTGCTCGGCCCCTGGGACTGCATCGCCGACGACATCATCAACTACAAGGCGCCGCTGGGAGCCTCGCTGGTGGGCTGTCGGCCGTCGGAAGAGGTCGTCTTCGAGAGCCAGGACGGGCCGCGTCGGATCCGCATCGACACGGTCGAGCGGATCGTCTGATTCCTCGACGCTCGGCCCCGCCGAGCGACCCGACGCCGACCCGGAGAAGCGCCCGGGTCCGTTGCGATCGCGAAGACCTGGCTATGGTTCGCGCCGTCCTCTGGTCGACGGACGGCTCGCCCCATGCGATTCCGCTTCGCCTCGCTCCTCCTCCTGTCCGCCGCGATCCCGCTCGGCTGCGCCCGCATCGAGCGAACGACGGGCATCGAGCCCTACGAGGGCCGCCTCCTGGTCGCACGCGCCCGCGTCAGCGGCGAGCTCGGCGGTGAGGTCGCCGTCGCGGACCCGCGCGGCCTGCACTCCGCGGTGCGCCTCGTCGTCCCCGCGGGTGCCCTGCCGGCGGACACCGAGCTGTCGATCTGGGTTCGCTACGGCGACCCGCGCCTGCCGAGCGTGGTGCAGACCTTCGAACTCGAGCCGCGCGGTCTCCGACTCGCGATCCCCGCGAGCTTCGATGTGCAGTACTCGGAGTCCTACGAACTCACCGCGGGCGGGGTCTGGAACGAACTCGACGTCGTCCCCTGGTCGTTCGTCGACGACCCGGCGAAGGACCTCCGGATGCACGAGGCGCGCTCGCACGACGTGGACGACAACGTCGTCGGCACGCAGATCGAGCAGCTCGGGTCGGTGTTCTGCATGCACCGCGAGCTGCGCACCCTGACGCTGCCGGCCGCCGAACTCGTCGACCCCGAGACCCCGGTGCACGCCACGCTGGTGGAAGGCCTGCCCGTCGAGACCGTCGGCGGCGAGCGCGCCTACCGCATCGGCCGCGGCACGCTGGCGGGCTTCTTCGCGGGACAGGTCTCTCGCAATCTGCTGGTGGTGCCCGGCGTGTTCGGGGATTCGCTCGTGCTGGCCGGCGACAACGGTCTGCTCCCGCAGGACTCGACCGAGGGTCTCAACGGCGACTTCGACAACATCGTCGTCTTCCGCTTCGCCGCCGGCCGGGCGATCCGCGAGAACGGCAATCGCCTCTACGACCTCCTCCGGCAGCGCATCGCGCCCGGCTTCCGTTGCGATGCCATCGCACACGGCGGCGGAGGACTCGTGTTGCGCTGGGCTCTCGAGCAGGCGCACGCCGACGAGAGCCGCACGGGCTACGCCCCGATGGACCGTCCGCTCGGCGAGCACTTCGACCGCGTGGTCCTGCTCGCGACGCCGAACGACGGGGCGCCGGCCGTCGCGCTGCGCTTCGAGGCGATCCTCGCCGCGGCGGACACCGCCGATGCCCGCTTCGTGCAGGGGCTCGCCGACCTCATCCCGGGCCGCAGCCCCGTGATCGACCTGCTCGGTGCGGCGCCGCCGCCCACGGGCCAGCGCTACTACTCGATCGCGGGTGATGTCGCGGGCGGCGGCAGCGACGGGCTGGTGGAGGTCTCGAGTGCCGTCGGGCGGGACGGCTCGTGGCCGCACCTCGAATCCCACCTCGTGTTCAGCGGTCCGTCCTACGACCACTACACGCTGATCGCCGGAGCACGACGCACCGGGGTGGCGCTGCAGGCGCGCCTCTGGTTCGACAAGGTCTCGGCGAACAGCCGGCCCGTCGTCGGCTCGGTGCTGTCGCCGGTCGGGGTGGTCGCGGGCGTCGTCGAAGTGCCCTACGCGCTCGTCGACGCGGACAGCGACGTCTGCTCGGTCGCCGCGGTCTGGACCATCGACGGGGCACATTGGTCGATCGCGACACCGGCCGACGGCTTCGGCTACGTCCAGACCAAGAACTCGACGCCCGCCCCCGGACTCGGCCACCGCTTCTACTGGAACACCGTGGCCGATGGAGTCGGGACCGGAATCCAGCAGCGCGCCGTGCTGCGCATCGTGGCTTCCGACGGCGGCGGCTACGGCGTGGTCGGCGAAACCGGTTGGTTCGGCGTCGCCAACTGACGGCGTCCGCGGCGACGATTCCGGTTCGCATGCATCCCGAACCAGTGCGCCTGGAGCTCCATCCGGCGCCCGATCACCGGGTCGTCGCCGACCGGCTGCCGGGAACCAGGCCCGCGTTCGTCTGGCTCCACGGCCTGTGCTCGGTGCGCGGAGGCGAGAAGAGCCACGCGCTCTTCGAACTCGCGGCGCGGCTCGGACGCGAAGCCTGGCGATTCGATTTCCGTGGTCATGGCGAGTCGAGCCAGGCGCTCCGCGACACGACCCTCTCCGACCTGCTCGACGACGCGAACGCAGTGCTCGCACAGGCCGGTCGATCGTGGTTGGTCGGCTCGTCGTTGGGTGGCCTCGTCGCCGCGTGGATCGCCGCCCGGCAACCGCAGTCGGTGGAGGGCCTCGTCCTCCTCGCGCCGGCCCTGCAGTTCCTGCCGCGCATGCGCGCGATGGCGCGGAACGACGGTCGGATCACGCTCGCACACGCCACCGGCCTCATCGAGTTCGGCCCGCGCATGCACGACGACCTCGCCGGGTTCGACGAACGCGAACTCGCCGCGGCGATCGCAGCGCCCACGTTCATCGCGCATGGCGAGTCCGACGATTCCGTCCCGCTCGCCGCGAGTGAGGACTTCGTCGCGCGGCTCGCCGCCGGGCGACGACGACTCCTCGTGGTGCCGCATGGGGATCACCGCCTCAATCGCGAGATCGCCGCCATCCTCGCCGCCGCCGGCGAATTCCACGGCTGGTGACGAGCGCACCGCTCGATTGCCACGCGCCCCTTCCGCGGTCAAACTCCCGCGGGTGAAGGTCCCCAAGACGCTGGAGCGCCTCGCCGTCGAAGTCGAGGGCTGGCTCGACCTGGGCTGCCCCGAGCACGCGCTCGGCCGCATGGCCCCGCTCCTCGAGACGCCCAACGCGCGCCCCGTCGCGCTCCTGCTCCGGATCCGCGCCCTCGTGGACCTCGAGCGCTACGCCGAGGCGCTCGATGCCCTGGACGAGATCGCGTACTTCGAGCACGACCCCGAGTGGCGTCTCGTGACCGAGGGTCGCTGTCGTCGTCGCCTCGACGACCTCGAGGGCGCGACCCGCTGCATGCGCCGCCTCATCGAGGTCGACCCGCGCTCCGCGGTCGGCCACTACAACCTCGCCTGCTATCTCGCCCTCGCCGGCGAGACCGAGGAAGCGCTCGAACAGGTGACGATCGCATGCGGCATGGACGAAGCGCTGCGCACCCACGCCGTCACCGAGACCGATCTCGACGTGCTTCGCGACGATCCACGATTCGCGGCACTCATGCCCAGCGGCTGATCGCCGCGCGGATCATCGGGGCCGACGGCTATTGGGCCAGCCTCTCGAAGAGCCGGTCGACGTCTTCCGTCGTCACTCCCGTCACGGCCCTCAACTCCTCGATCACGAGCGAGACCTGCGACTCGATCAGCATCAGGCGCTCGATGCAGTTCCGCAGCGGTGTCGGCATGGCCTCCTTCCTCTGCTCCGCGCCCCTCGGCTTCCATCGTCGGCGCTGATGGTCCAAGGCCCCATACAACATCCACGCTCCCTCCACCTTCGGGGCGAGGTCCGCCAGCGTCGCGAAGTTCGGTCCCACCGCTCCGAACACGGCATCGAGCGTGGACTCTCCGTAATCCGTCAGCAGGAGCGTCACCGCGCGTTCCGACACGTCGAAGAGACCGGACAGGTGCATGATCGCGGCGACGTCGTGCATCCGGTACCTCACCATCTGCGTGAGGAGGATCGCGGCCTCCAGCGGTGTGTAACCCTCACCGTCCTTCCGCAAGCGCGCCTCGAACTCTTCGTCTTCGAGGTCAAAGAGCTGCTCCTCCTCGTCCTCGCTGTCCCCTTCGTACTCTTCGTACTCTTCGCCCTCTTCGTCGTCTTCCTCGGACCATGGCTGGCTGTCCTCGCCGTTCATGGCGGGGCATTCTGCAAGAACCGGCCGGACCCGTCAGCCCCCGGCACCGCATCGCGCGGCTCGAGCCGCCGAGAGACGGGGTGACACGCCGCCCGACGACCGACATGACCGCCCAGCGACGAGGATGAACTTCGGCCTCCCGGCCACACTCTGCCGCTTGCCAGTGGAACTCGGGGCCCCTTGCGCCATCGCGCCGGCGAGCACGGAGGGCCGTTCGAAGGGCGCCACGACGGACGCGAAACCCGAACCTCGTCGGGCGATGCGGGGCCAGGTCACCCTCTCGGGTGTGAGTTCGGATTCGGGCATCTCACGCAGCCCACACGAGGGTGGACCACATGGGCTCCCGGCGATCTGACTTCAGGTACGCGCGGAGTCGAGCACATGCTGATCACCGTAGTGCGACCAGCGCATTCCGCTGCGCTAGAGGCGCGCCTGCACGAGGTTCTTGGCCGCCGACTCCACGGGGCCACTGCCAATCGGCAGGCCCAAGGCGATGAACTGCGCGTACCGCATCCGCTCCCGATGATCGCGGAAGTACCCGATGGCGTTGCCGAGGACCTTCCGTTCGTTGCAGTCCCCCGGCAGCAGCCTGCGGTAACAAGACATCGAGCGGACGACGTGCTCGACACCGTGCTGGTCGAGCCGGAGTTTCTCCCGCTGCTTCTCATCCCGGCGTCTCGCCTCGGCCGTGTCGCCATGGATCGCCGTGGCCGCCGTCATCAGGTTCTCGGCAACATGGAAGAAGTCGAGGATCCAGATCGCGCCGACCAACTCGCTTCGAGCTGCGGCTGCGGCCCAGATCGTCTCTTTGCCATCGCAGAGCACCACGACTTGGCGAGAGTCCCGCGCTCGCCTGACACGCGACACCAGCTCGACGACGTCGTCGAGCAGCGACCGAAGTTTGACGCCTTGGGCCATCCCCCCGAAGGCGAGGGAAGCGCGGGCGGCAGTGGAGTCCACCGCCGTCCGCCCTTCGGGCGTGTTGGCCTCAGGTCGGCGCTCGGGTTGCTTCCCAGCAGAGCCCTATCCTCCGCCTGAGCGCCGCGGACCGTAGGTGCGCGCGGGCACAGCGCAAGGGCTTGCTGCCCCGGACTCGACTCCCGGGCCGCCGCCGCTACCCTCCGCATCGGCCAATCTTTCCGGAAGACCTCCGGACAGACTTACTGGAACCGACACCTCCCACCGCAAAGCTCGCCACAATGCTCCGCCGTCCTCACAGAAGTCGATTGTTGATGCTGGCACTGGCGGGGTGCGGCGTGGCCGCCGGCTTCGCAATTGTCCAACTCGTATTGAATGCCGAAAAGTCGGCCCACAGCCAAGACGCAGCATCGTCTTCGACCGCTGGCAAACCACCAGCGCCTTCGTTGCACGGCGCGGCGTCACGGCCATTCACTCCGCCGACACGGATCGCGGCGGCTCCTTCGGCTGATCCAGCGCGCAGCGCGGTTGTGCCAGTGTCGCAGCAGACGCCTAGCCAGGAGCCGACACTCCCGGAAACGCCACCCCCGGTTCCCGCGCACGAGGTCGTAAGGCGCAATTTTGGCTCATGGATCTCGCTGGCAGCCGAGCAGGGCATCTCTGTACCGCGGGATTTCCTATTACCCGCAGAGTTGCATGAGGAGTTTGCGAGGTGCTTCGGCGAATTCGAAGACGCCCGCCGAGCGGTGGAGGCGCGGAGAATGCCCATTGTAGAGCAAATCCGGCAGCTGAAGGAGCGGCAGGGCGCATATGAGGAATATCAGCTTCATGACTCCGACGATGCGGCGGCGGAAGAAGCCCAACGGAAGGCGCTTCGGCAGGCGAAGAAGCCCAGCGCTGTCAATCAAACCGTGATTGCGTCCGGCAGCGGAAGGGTAACGCGCATCATCCGCGTTGATCCGGCCGATCACCCTGATCTTCCTCACATCTACTACGTTTTCGACGGCGCGAGGAGGAAGTACGTCGAGGATTTCTACATGTACCTTGGACCTTACCTGGGGCGGTGATCCCTGACATCGCCCCGGTTCTAGTCACGCTCACAGGGAGAGGAAAGACGTCACGATGCTCAAGGAATTCGTCATCACCGTCGTATCATTGTTCGCGGGCGCAGCGACCGCCTACCTCGACTGCAGCGGATGCGAACGGGATCCTCAGCACGACGGAGGCGGTGCCGGAAACGAGGTGTGGTCCTACACACCGGGCGTAGGGGACAAGGACGGCCACTGCACGCCGGGGTGCTCCTACGACGAGGAGTGCGAATACACTGGCGTGGTCTCCTTCTCCAACAACGCATTCCCGCCCGGAGGTGGTTCACGGAACCTCTTCGATCAGGATGGCGTGAAGCAGAATCCTGGCGCCCCCATCGCATGTCCGGGCTCCTTCGGAGGCATGGCGATCAACATCAAGGCTCCGTGCGGCGCAGCCGGTGGCGCGGCGAGGAAGTTCGTCGCAAAGGACGTCGGGGGCAATCAGACCTCCGCCTTCATCTTCTACTGCTTGGGATGTTCCACCGACCCAGAATGATGAGGGGCTCGCGCCGCATCTCCCGCGCCACGACCGCGTGGTGGGGGAGCATCCACGGGATTGCCCCCGTCCTGTCCGAGACTGTTGTCGGCGGCCACGATCCGCGGGAATCCCGCGGTCACGGTCGCCATCGGCTCGGACCCGGCCAGACCGCGCGGCGGGATGAGCGGTGGCACCTGCGCTCTCCGCAGAAGGTGTAGCGGCAGAGACTGTTCGTAGTTGTCCCGATCTCCCCACCCCCGCAACCTCGGCTCGCGCCAGTAGCGCCTTCACGCCGCCCGGCGTCAGACCGAGAAGCACAGCGCCTGAACCGCCGCGCGCAGTTCCTGCCGCCGGGGAGCGATTGACCCCTGGGCCGCAGCGCTCTCCCGCCGATGGCGCGGGGTAAGCTCGGCCACGTCCTCGTCGCACGCCACGTCCTTCGCGGGCACCAGCACGTCGCGCATGCACTCCACGCCGTCGATACCCCGTTCGCGGCAGGCTCTCACCGCCACATCCAGATCGCGCGAAGGCAACGCGCGGACTCTCGAGCGTGGCCTACTGGTTGGGTCGCCGGCGCCGAGAGCGCGGCAGGTCCGCAACCTGCTATTGGTTCCATTCAGCGCTTAGCCCTCTACGCCACCCACTCCGCCACCGCTTCCACGCTCCCCTCGACGATCTCGCCGTCCTCGAGCATCTCGCCGCCCTGAACCACGTTCCACCAGAGCACGCCATCGTCGCCGATGCCGAGGCACAGCGCCGGCTCGTTGCCGAACTCGAGCCAGCGGGACCCATCGGCGACGCCGCCCTGGACGACGAACTCGGCGCCGCGCTCCTCGAGGGCAGCCGCGAGCTCGTCGAGAGTATGGAGCGCGGATTCGGTCGCTTCGCTTCGCCACGTGGTGTGGGGCCGCGCTCGGCGCTTCGAAGAAGACGACGGGTCGGTGGCCATGCCCAGATCTACGCTCCGGGGCGCGGAGGGCCTCAAGGCCGGTTTGAGGAATCCGGCCACCTGGACGCGCGCCTCCGGGGCCACCGCCAGCGCGCCCCCACAAGCGCCCCCACGAGCGCCGACGTTGGCCCACGTTGCGTCCGGGCCATCAAGGTCCTCCCGTGCGTCGCAGGCGCGCCCGGGCGCGGCCACGTGGGACCCGAGCCAGTGGATCCTGCAGGGTCGCGCGGGACCCGTCGCAGGACCCACCTCGTGCCTTGGACCGTGCCACGTCGTGCCCCCGTGTGACCAAGCCAATTGCACACTCCATTGCACACTCGCCGTCCGCGAAATCGAGATCGCGCGCAAATGGCCGTTTCTCGCGCGAACTCGAGGGGGTGCGAAATGGGTCCTGCAGGACTCGAACCTGCAACCGACCGGGTATGAGCCAGCTGCTCTGACCGATTGAGCTAAGGACCCGCCGTGGCGGGCCGCGAGCTGCTGTGGAGCTCGCGGGGTGGGGCAGGCTATACGATCAGGGCGTGATGCCCAAGTCCGAGTCGTCGTCGTCGCTCGCGGAGCTCTGGCAGCCGCGCCTTCTGGTGCTCGGAGAGCGGATCCGGGAGGCCTTGAGGGTGTCCATGGCGGAGCAGGACCTGGAGAGGACCAGCGCCGTGCAGCGCGACGAGGAAGGCGACACGATCTTCGGGATCGACGTCGACGCGGAGGCGATCCTGCTGGAGCTGGCTGAGGTCTGGGGGCGGGAGGCGCCGTTCACCTTGGTCGCCGAAGGCCTGGAACCTGCGTCGGGCCTCGTCTTCGGCACGGGTCAGCCGCGGTCGCGCCTGATCGTGGACCCGATCGATGGGACGCGGGGTCTGATGTTCGACAAGCGGAGTGCTTGGTGTCTCGCCGCAGTGGCTCCGGAGCGTGGCGGCGAGACGCGCCTGAACGACGTCGTCGTGGCGCACATGGCGGAGCTGCCGACGACGCGGCAGGGACGGGTCGACGAACTCTGGGCCAGGGCCGGCGAAGCGACCCGAGGCCGTCGGATCGACCTTGCCAGCGCCAGTGCCTCGGTGTTCGTACCCAGGCCTTCGCGCGCGACGACCTTGCGGCATGGCTTTGCAACGGTCTGCAGCTTCTTCCAGGGCGGCAAGGAACTCACGGCGCGCATCGACGAGGACCTGATCGGGGCCGCGATCGGCGGCTGGGACCATCGCAAGGCCGAGGTGTACGTCGACCAGTACATCTCGTCGGGCGGGCAACTGGCAGAGCTGGCGCTCGGCCGCGATCGCTTCGTGCTCGACATCCGCCCGCTGGTCCACGCCGCGCTCGGCTACGAGGGCACCCTGTGCAGCAAGCCCTACGACCTGTGCACGACGCTCGTCGCACGTCAGGCCGGCTGCGTGATCCTCACGCCCGACGGCGCGCCGCTCGATTCCCCTCTCGACACGACGACGAACCTCGCATTCGCGGGCTATGCGAACGAGGCACTCGCCACTCGACTCGCCCCCCTGGTGCGCGCCACGCTCGAGCGGCACGGCGCGCTCTGAGCGAGGACGCAGACCTGGCGGATCCCGGTTCGGGACGGTGTCGAGGAACGACTCAGTTCGCGCTGTCCCCGGAACCGAATCCAGACGCGGTCCAATCGAGTAACGAGGAACCCCGCATGCGTCGAGTCGCCCTGTCGCTGTCTTCCGTCGTCGCCCTCGCCGCGCTGCATTCCTTCACGGCACCCGAGAGCGCGGATCCCACGCCCACGGAGTTCCGCAGGCAGCTCGACGCCGCCGAGCGTGCCTTCGGCGAAGGCTCGTACCTCGCGGCCGTCGAACGTCTGCGGAGCGGGATGCAGATCGCCCACGACGCGCTGCGGACCTCGGTGATCGAGGTGATGCCCGCGCCGCCCACCGGGTTCGTTCCGGTCGCGATGCCGGAGGCGCCCGCGCCGCGCCCCAACGACGCCCTGGCCATCAACCTCGCCGTGACCTCGCCGCGGCCGATCGAGCGCCGTTACCAGACGCACGACGGCACGGGCACGCTTCGCATCCTGGTGGCGCCGAACGCGCCCTCGGTCGCCTACGTGCAGCAGCAGCTCCGTCAGGCGGAGACCGATGAGCGCTTCGCCGCGGTGGTCGTCGGCGACACGGCCGGCGTGATCGTGCGCAGCGCACCGACGCTCGCGTTCCGCTTCGCGCTGAACGGCAAGCACCTCCTCGAGATCCAGACGACGGGCGTCGAGGAGGAGTTGCTCGTGAAGATGGTCGACCAGCGCTCGCTCGAGCGGCTGATCGCGGCGCTCGGCCAGTGAACCGAGCGCAGGAGTTGCCGGCGTTCACGCACCGGCGAACCCCTCGACCTGCACGACGCGGTCCTCTTCCGCGATCCACGCGCTCAGCGCTCCGCCGTAGACGCATCCGCTGTCGAGCGCGACGACGCGCGGGGTGAGTTCGAGTCCCCGCCGGGCCCAATGGCCGAACACCACGCGGCGCGAGAGCCGGTAGTGGTCGTCCCAGGGTCGGTAAGGCGGCCCCGGCGGTGGCCAATCCCTCGTCGGACGATTGCCGTCGGCGTCGCAGTAGCGGACCGTGACCGCGTAATCGACGTCCTCCGACCGCAGCCTCGCGAGGCGTCGATCGTCCCAATGCGGGTGGAGACCCGCGTGCACCAGGATCAGGTCGTCGTACTCGCGGACGATCGGCTGACCGCTCAGCCACCTCGCGAGCGAGTCGTCCGCGATGCGACCGTGCTCCAGCCATTGAATGTCGTGATTGCCGAGCACCGGCTGCGCCCCGAGTTCGCGGCAGAGCCGCAGCACGCCGAGCGAGTCGGGCCCCTTGGCGACGAGATCTCCGGTGGGATGGAGCCGATCGCGCGAGGCATCGAACCCGACCTCGCGCAGCAATCGCTGCAGCGGCGCGAGGCAACCCTGGATGTCGCCGACGAAGATCCGGCGGCCGCTCACGGCTGGATGACGATCGGCACCGGCGGCGCCCAGCGTTCGATGCCGTACGCATAGCCGGTCTCGAACGTGATCCCCCCGGCGAAGAACGCGACCCCGACGATGGCCGGCAACGGCGGGATGTTCAGGGTCGCCACGCCCTGGGCGTTGCCCGGCAGCACGCCGAGGTTGCCCGCGAGCAGCGGTGTCGCACCGAGCGACAGCTCCATCAGCCCGTCGGCGTTGAGCGGCAGCAAGCGATTGCCGATCGCGAAACCGGGCACCGTGCCCGCCGACAAGGGAATCCAATAGGTGCGACCGGCATCGCCCGGCGCCGTGTAGGTGAGGGTCACCGCGGTGCCCACGCGCTCGCTGCCGCTCTTGGTCAGGGTTGCGGGCGGCAGGCTCGGCATCAATTCGAACTCGAACGTCTGCGGCGTGTCCAAGGTGGTCACCGTGACGGATCGGGTCACGGAGTCGTGCCCGGGCGCGGTCGCCGTGACCTGCCAGGTCCCGAGCGGCAGCCAGAGCGCATAGCGGCCATCGCCCGCCCGCGACCGCGTGACCTCACCGTAGCTGAACGTCGCCGGCGTATAGGTGAGCGTCGCCTCCAGCGGCGTGCCGAAGCGCACCGAGCGCACGTGCCCGCGCAGGGCCGGTCGCCAGGCCGTGAGCGCACGACGGATGCCCGGCCAGACGCGTGCCTCCTCCGCGACCGTCGTCGCGAAGGCCGGCTGGAACGCCGTGCCGACCTCGATCAGGAACGAGAGCGTGCCGGAGCTCGTCCAATGGTCCTCCGGCGCCTCGCCCGAGGCGGACGGCAGTCGGCGCCCATAGCTCATCGGAGCGCGCAGGTCGTCGACGTAGCGGTCCAGGAAGGCCTGCACCGTCGCGCCGGCGGTCGTGCACGGCGCATACGGGAACAGGACCTGCTGGCCGTAGCTATGGAAGTCGAGGTAGATCTCCGGTCGGATCGAGGCAACCAGGGCACGCATGCTGCGCACCTCGGGTTCGCTGCCGGCCGAGGGACCGCGGTAGGTCTCCGAGCTCGTCGTGGTCGACGAACCGCACGCGCCCCAATGCGTCGGGTAGTTGCGGTTGGGGTCCACCCCGTAGTTCGCGCCATTGTTCCTCCGGTTCTTGCGCCAGAGCTGGTCGACGTTCCAGACGTGATCGACGCCGTCGGGGTTCACGCAGGGCACGAACCACAGCTCGGTCTCGTCCACGAGCGCGGTCAGCGCCGGGTCCACGCCATGGCCTGCGAGCACGCGTTGGGCGGCGCGCAGCACCATGTGCGGCGAGTTGAGCTCGCGCGCGTGGTGCTGGGCGGCGAGCAGAACGGCGGGCTCGTCCTCGGCCTGCGTCACGGAATCGGAGACGACGAGCGCCCAGATCGACTGGTTGGCGTGGGTACGCGCCGCGCCGGGCAGGGTCGTGACGTCCACCCGCCGGGCCAAGGTCGGATGCGCGAGCACCAGGGCATCGATCTCCGCGACGATCTCGGCCGTCGTGTAATAGGCGGCGTCGGGCACATCCAGACCTCCGCCGCCGGCATAGGGGCTCCCACGTGCGACCAACTGCGCCTCCGGAAAGAGGCGGAGGAACGCATCGTGCTCGGCACCGGGCAGCACGTAGACCAGCAGGTCCGGATCGTTGGCACGCCCGTGCGCGAGGTCGAAGCCGGCTTCGAGCGCCGCGGCGCGGATCGGACCGAGGGCCACGGGAATGCGGTAGGCGAAGGTCGTGCCGGGGTCGTCCTGGGCGGTGAGCGCGGCGACGAGGAAGAGCGCGGGCGTGAGCCGTTGGAACATGCGAAGCCTGGCGAGAGCGGCGGGCAGGACGAGTCGTAGACAACCGGTGCGCCGTTGGCCAGTGGCTCGCCGTTGCGCGCTGTCGCGTCGCGCCGCGTCCCGTTATGAATCCCGTCGATGCGGCGGTGCGGATCCAAACCGATCGACGAGCGAGCTCCGCGCGGAGGCAAGGCTCCGTGAGTCTGCTCCGTGCGGCGGGCAAGGTCTCGTTCCTCACCCTCGTGTCGCGCGTGCTCGGACTCGTTCGGGACGTCGTGACCTACAGCGTGTTCGGGACCTCCTGGGTCTCGGGTGCCTTCGTCCTCGCCTGGACCGTGCCGAACCTCCTGCGCCGCCTGCTCGGCGAGGGCGCGCTCAGCGCCGCCTTCCTCCCCGCGTTCGCTCGTGCGCGGGCGCGCGAGGGCGAACCCGCGGCGCGCGCATTGATGGCGAGCGTCGGCGGTGCGCTCGTCTTCGGTCTCGGCTCGCTCTGTGCGATCGCCGTGGTGGTCGGTCTGGTCATCCCACCGGATGCCTGGCAGCTCCAGCCGGGAGCGAACGCGCCGGCCGACGTCGGCAGCGTCGAGGTGGGAGCGCTGTTCCGCGATCTCCTCGCGATCCTGCTGCCCTACGCCGTGCCGGTCTGCGTGCTCGCGATCTGGTCGGGGGCGCTCCAGTCGCTGGGCAGCTTCGGCCCCGGCGCATCGGCGCCGATCCTCCTCAACCTGTTCTGGCTCGCGGCCCTCGCGGTCGTGCACGTGCGCGGCACCGACGACCTCGCCGGCGCCGCACGCCTGGTCGCGTGGTTCCTGCTCGCCGGTGGCATCGCACAACTGGCGCTCGCGGCGGTCCCGCTGCATCGCCGGGGCTTCCTCGCGCCGCTGCGGTGGCCGCGCCGGGGCGACGCGTCGCGCGCCGTCTTCGTCGCGATGCTGCCGACCGCGATCGGCATGTCGGTCGTGCAACTCAACGTCCTCCTCGATCAGGCCATCGCCGCCTGGATGATCGGCGCCGAGGCGAACAACCACGTCTATCTCGCCAACCGGCTCCTGCTCTTCCCGCACGCGCTCGTCGCCTTGCCCCTCGCGACGGTCGTCTTCCCCAAGCTCGCCGAGCATGCGTCGCGCGACGACAGCGGAGCGCTGCGCAAGGCGTTGGACTCGGCGCTGTCCCTCACGATGCTGCTCGCGGTGCCGGCCGCGGTCGGCCTCGCACTGATCGCCGACACCCTCCTCGACGTCGCCTTCGTGCACGGCCGCTACACCGCAGACGACGCGGCGACGACGCGTTGGACCACGATCATGCTGGTCCTCGGTCTGCCCGCGATCGGCAGCGCGCAGCTCCAGGCCAGGGCGCTCTATGCGCTCGGCGACACCAGGACGCCCGCGATCGTCTCCGCGGTCCTCGTCCTCGTGAACGCGAGCCTGAACCTCGTCCTCGTGGGCGTCTTCGGGTTCGGGGTCGCGGGGCTCACGGCGGCGACGAGTGTCTGCGCGTATGCCAATGCGATCGTGCTCCGGTCGCTGCTCGCACGACACATCGGCCGGTCGACCGTCGTGGGCGGGGCGATCGTGAGGACGCTGCTGGCGTCCTCGGTCATGGGTGCGGCCATCGCGGGACTCGGTCTCGTCCTGCCCGAGGGCGGCTCCCGCAGCCTGCGCACGCTGCTCGGACTCGTGCTGCCGATCGCCGTGGGGATCGGGATATGGCTCGTCGCGCTCGTCCTCCTGCGGAGCCCCGAACTCGACGCCCTCCGCCAGCGCCTCGCCGCGCGACGCGCCCGCAGGCGCGCGGCTCGGGAGACGTGACCGTCACTCGATGCGCTCGAACTCGAGCCAATCGGCCGGACCCTTCTGGATGCGCAGTCGCCCACCCACGAACTGCACACCGCGTCGCTCGACGAAGCCCAGCGGTTCGAGGTGCAGCTTGCGATCGCCGTAGTTGTCGAAGCCGACGAGCGAGGTCGTGATGAGCACGCCGTCCTCGAGGCGATAGCTGCGGGCGCCGGCCTGGAAGAGCGGTACGCCGCCGTCGGGAACCGCCTCGAGCACCTGCAGCGAGAGATGGGCGCGTCCCGCGGCGAGGAAGACCCGGAATCCGTCGCGCCGCTCCCGCCCGGCCACGGTCCACGCGGTCGCCCGCCAGAAACCCTCGAGCGGACTCTCCGGCAGCCAGGCACGTCCCAGCTCCGCACGCTCGAGACGCACCTGCGTGGGCTCGGGGACGGGCGGCAACGGCTCCTTGCCGACCGGCGGCGTGGGCAGGCGCACCGGATCCTGGTCCTGCGGGAATGCCACGAGACCGAGCGCGAGGAGGGCGGCGAGTGCGGAGCGCATGGTGGGTCATCTCACACGACCCGCCGGGCGCCCGGCAAGACACCGCGGACACGAGCCTGCGATGCCCAACCGCGCTACACGTCTCCCCATGTCGCTTCCGCGCCCCGTGATCCCGTGCTCGCTCGTCCTCGCGACCGCGCTCGCCGCCCAATCCGCGGCGATCCTCCATGTGCCGGGCGGCGATGGGCCGGCGCGCGGTGCGAAGGTCGTGCTCATCGCCGGCGACGAGGAGTATCGCTCGGAAGAGGCGTTGCCCATGCTCGCCCGGATCCTCGCCGTGCATCACGGCTTCGACTGCCACGTGCTCTTCCACCAGGATCCCGCGAGCGGCGTCATCGACCCGGGGCAGGCGACGCATGTGCCGGGACTCGAGCTGCTCGAGGGCGCGGAGCTGGTCGTGATCGCATTGCGGTTCCGCCGTTGGCAGGACAGCGACATGGCTCGATTCGCCGCCCATGTCGACGCGGGTCGCCCGATCGTCGCGCTCAGGACCAGCACGCACGCCTTCGCCTATCCGCGCAACGACAGCAGCCCCTTTGCCGGATGGTCCTTCGACCGCGCCGGCGGCTTCGGCAAACGCGTGCTCGGCGAGACCTGGGTCGCGCACCACGGCGAGCACGGCAGCCAGGGCACCCGCGGAGTGCTCGCCAAGGGCCACGAGCAGCACCCGATCCTCCGCGGTGTGCGCGACGTGTTCGGGCCGACCGACGTCTATGCGATCGGGCCACTCCCCGAGGATGCCGACGTGCTGATGCACGGCGCCGTCGTCGATGGCCTCGGGCCCGATGCGAAGCCCGTCACGGGCGCACGGAACGAACCGATGATGCCTCTGATCTGGACCCGCGAACGCCGGCTCGCCGAGGACCGCGTGCAACGCATCGTCTGTTCCACGATCGGCGCCGCCAGCGACTTCGCGAGCGAGGACCTGCGGCGCGCGTTCGTCAATGCGTGCTATTGGGCGACCGGCCGCGAAGGGTCCCTCCCCGAGCGGGCCCGGGCGGACACGGTCGGCGGCTATGCGCCCTCGCCGTTCGGGTTCGGCCGCCATCGCCCGGGGATCACGCCGGCGATGCTGGCGATCCCGGCGATCCCGCCCACGCCGGCGACGACGGGGAGCCGGTGACGGGATGCGCGCCACCAAGGTCCGCGCGAGGTCCTCACCGAGCCTGCTGCTCGGCATGGTCGTCGGGCTCGCGGTCGCGCTGCTCTGGCGCGAGGTCCCCGGCCGGCCGTCGCTGCCGACCGTCGACGCGGCGATCCGCGCGACCTCGGGAGCTGCGTCGCAAAGGAGCGTGGTCCTCGAGGACCGGCCGGCAACGCCACGCGAAGCGCTGCCCGCAACGCCGACCCGCGTCGGCGCGAAGCCGAGCGATCGCGAGAAACCCCTGCCCTCGGCCAACCCGACGCCGCCGACTTCGCACGCGCGGCTGCGCGTGATCGTCGTCGACGGCGAGGGGCGCCCGATCGCCGGCGTGCAGATCCTCCGCCACGCGGTCTACGGTGCGAGTGGCGAACGGCGCAGCGGCGAGCTGCTCGCGGTCACGGGCTTCGACGGCATGACCGACCTCGTCGAGTGTCGGGCGCACGAGCACGTGGCCTTCGAGGCGAAGGGGCACCGGCTCCTGTACGCGCGCATCCCCGCCGAGGGGCCGCAGTGGCAGGTGACCTTGCCCTGGTCGAATCGCCTCGAGATCACGCTGCTCGGTACGGACCCTCTCGCCGGCTACCACGTGGAAGTCGGGCTCGGTGCCGGCTTCCGCGAACGCGCCTTCCATCAGGAGCGCTACGTGACGACCCCCGGTCGCGCGCTGGAGGACACACCGGCACATTGGCAAGCCGAGCGCGAGGGCTCGCGCTGGTCGCTGGGCTTCAACGCCGCACGCCGCGCGGTCGTCGATCAGCTCGTCGAGGACGGCGCGATCGCCGTCGCCCTCTGGCGCCACGGTCGCGTGCTCGAGACCCGCGATCTGGAACTCGTCGCGCACGCCGAACCGACGCGCATCGAGTTCCTGCCCGCCCCTGCGGCGCCGGCGATCCGCGGCAGCGTCGTCGATGCGACCGGCAAGCCCGTCGCCGGCGTGCGACTCCGGCTCTCGCCCTTCGGTGGCCAACGCCCCTACGACGACGACGAGGGCTTCCCCATCTGGGCGGCCGAAGCGCACAGCGGCGAGGACGGGCGCTTCATCCTCGCACGCCCCGACGACCCGCTCGAGCGCTGCGTCGTGACCGCGCGCGGCCACGGCGATCGCGTGCTGACGATCGCCGAGCTCGACCAGCTCGCGGGTCGCATCGTCCTCGAACCGGCGCGTCTCCTCCGACTCGTCGCGGTCGACTGCGACGGCGAGCCCATGGACGGCGGCTGGTCCAGCGGCATCGCCCACAACTACGCGCGGCCCCACGTGCACCTCGCACACGACGTCTGGCGCTGGCCGTCTCCGGCCGATCATCCCGCCGTCGGCGACCGGTCACCGGCCCCGCCGGTCTTCGTGTTCGCCGACCTTCCCACCGCCGTCCTGCGCTTCCGTTTCACGCATCTGCCGCCCGACGACGGCTTCTCGCACGACACGCGCATCCCCGACGTGCGCTTCGTGTCGACCTACCGCACCGAGGAGCTGCAGATCGGCAAGTGAGGGCAGGGGGCGTGACCGCGCTCAGGCGTCGGCGGGATAGCGCAATCCCCATTGGCCGCGGATCCGATCGAGATCCCGCTGGATCGCGAGCGTCATGTCGAGGGTCATCACCGGACTCTCGCGCAGGCCGTCGCGCAGGCAGCGCATGACCTCGATCGCCTGGTACTGGTACGCATTCCCGACGACGGGGATCGTCCTTTGGACTTCGTCGACCGCCA
Organism: Planctomycetota bacterium; assembly: GCA_020848735.1. Taxonomy (GTDB): domain Bacteria; phylum Planctomycetota; class UBA1135; order UBA1135; family UBA2386; genus JACRLW01. Next base: position 38,007 of record JADLHO010000112.1, read on the forward strand.
GCGTGCGGGGATTCCAGAACTCGGGGATGCGGATCGTGCCCTTGGTTCCGCACAGCACCGCGTGCATCGGCGTGTCGGTGCGGATCGCCGCGCTCATGACGGCCAGGGCACCGTTCGGCCAGCGCCCGATCCAGGCCGACTGTTCGTCGACACCGGTCGCGCCGAGCTCCGCCGTGCCGACGTAGGCGAGCGCCGGACCGCCGAGCACGAAGTGCGCGAGCGAGACGCAGTAGACGCCGACGTCGAGCAGGGCCCCGCCGCCGAGCGCGGGATCGAAGAGGCGGCCGGCCGGATCGAAGTCGGCGCGGAACCCGAAGTCGATGAGCACGGTGCGGACCTCGCCGATGGCGTCCCGGTCGAGCAGGCGGCGCAGCTCGCCCATCACCGGGTTGAAGCGCGTCCACATCGCCTCCATCAGGAAGCGTCCGCTGCGCCGCGCCGCGGCGACCATCGCCTCCGCCTCGCGCAGGTTCATCGCGAACGGTTTCTCGCAGAGCACGTGCTTGCCGGCGGCCAACGCGAGCAGCGTGTCGTCACGATGACGCGTGTGGGGAGTGGCGACGTAGATCACATCCACCGCGGGATCCGCGCAGAGCGCCTCATAGCTGTCGTGGGCACGGCGGATCCCCAGCTCCGCCGCGAAGGCCCGCGCCGTCGCTGCACGGCGACTGCCCACGGCCACGAGCTCCGCGCCGGGCGCATCGCGCAGCCCCTCCGCGAACTTCTTCGCGATCGTGCCGGTACCGAGGATGCCGAAGCGGGTGCGTCCGTCCATGCGCGCATCGGAGCGCGCGCGCCTCGCCGCGCAACGGTCGCGCGGCACGGGAGCGCAGCGGCGCTCCTTGACCCTGTCCCACCGGACTTCGATCGTGCCGCGCGTGCTCGCCCTCCTGTGCGCTCTCGTCGGTGTGATCCCCTCTCCCCAGGTGGAGCGCGGCTGGCGCGCAGGAGTGGCGAGTGTCGACGTCACCCCCGCTCCGCCGATCCGCCTCGCGGGATACGCATCACGCAGCACCGAGGCCGAGACCATCGAGCAGCGTCTGCACGCCAAGGCCCTGGCGCTGAGCGCGGGAGACGAGCCGCCGCTGGTCGTCGTCACCTTGGACTCGACCGGCATCACCAGTTCGATCCGCGGGCGCGTGCTCGCCGCGCTCGTCGATCTGGAGCTTCGCCCGGAACGCCTCGCGCTCTGCGTCACGCACTCCCACAACGCTCCCATGCTGACGGGCACCATCCCGAACATGTTCGGGATGCCGGTGCCGCCAGATCAGCAGGCGCGGATCGATGCGCATACGCAACGCGTCGTGGACGGCATCGCCGCCGCGGTGCGGAACGCCTTCGCCGATCTCTCACCGGCTCTCGTCGATCACGCGCGTGGACGCGTCGGCTTCGCCCGCAATCGCCGCACGGCCGGTGGTCCGGTGGATCACGACGTGCCGCTGCTGCGCGTGCGTTCTCCCGAGGGCTCGCTGCGCGCGCTGCTGACCCTCTACGCCTGCCACTGCACGACGCTCGGCGGCGACAGCAACGCGGTCTGCGGCGATTGGGCCGGCTACGCGCAGGAGGACCTCGAGTCCGCGCATCCCGGCTGCACCGCGATGGTCGCGATCGGCTGCGGCGCCGACGCCAATCCGGAGCCGCGGGGGCAACTCGATCACGCGAAGCGCCACGGCCGCGCACTCGCGGGCGAACTCGAGCGACTGCTCGGTGGTCCGTTCGCTCCGCTCGGTGCGCCACTCGAGGCCTCGTTCGAGGAACTCGCGCTCGACTTCGCGCCGCCCCCGACCCGCGAGGAGCTGCTCGCGCGCGTGAGCCAGGGTGGAGGAGTCGGCTACCACGCCCGCGTGCAGCTCGCGCGCCTCGACCGCGGCGAGGCACTGCGGCGCTCGCTCGCGGTGCCCGTGCAGAGCTTCCGCTTCGGCGACGAGCTCGCGATCGTCTTCCTCGGCGGCGAGGTGGTCGTCGACTACTCGCTCCGTCTGCGTCGCGAGTTCGACCGCACGCGCTGCTGGGTCGTCGCCTATGCGAACGACGTCTCCGCCTACATCCCGAGCGAGCGCATCCTCCGCGAAGGTGGCTACGAGGGTGGCGGCGCGATGGTCTGGTACGACCAGCCGACCGCGTTCGCGCCGGGGCTCGAGGAACGCCTCGTCCAGGCGGTTCGTACGCAGCTCGGCTCGCACTTCTCGCCCTACGGCGGCATCGATCCGGCGCGCACCGAAGACGTGCCGCCCCGCAGCCCGGAGCGCGCGCTCGCGAGCTTCGCAGTGCGCGACGACCTGCGCGTCGAGCTCGTCGCCTCCGAGCCGGCGATCGAGTCGCCCGTCGCGATCGACTTCGCGGCCGACGGCAGCGTGCTCGTCAGCGAGATGCGCGACTATCCCAGCGTCGGCGGCACGACCGGCCGCATCACGCGCCTGCGCGACCGCGACGGCGACGGACGGTTCGAGACGGTCGAACGCTTCCTCCACGACGTGACCCTTCCGAGCGGTGTGCTCGCGTCCGGCGCGGATCGCGCGTTCGTCTGTGCCGGCAAGGAGATCCTCCTGGCCCACGATGCCGACGGCGACGGCATCGCCGAGGCGCGCGAGGTCGTGCTGCGGGGGTTCGCCGACCACAACGAGCAGGCCCTGGTGAACAGCCCCGAGCGCCTGCTCGACGGCAGCATCGCGTTCGCCTGCGGTCTCTTCGGCGGCATCGTCGGGTCGCCGTCGGGCGGCGAGGCGATCGACCTGCGCGGGCGTGACTTCCGCTGGGATCCGCGCTCCGGCGTGCTCGAGGCGCTGAGCGGAACCTCGCAGCAAGGTCGGACGCGCGGCGACTTCGACGAGGCGTTCGGTTGCGACAGCGGCACGCTCGCGTGGCACTTCCCGCTCCCGGCGCGTGACCTCGCGCGCAATCCGCATCACGCCGCGCGGGCCACGCGCCTGTCGATCGCCGCGGGTGACGACCCCGATCGCCTCTTCGCGATCAGCGCGCCCATCGCGCGCTACAACGATCTCCATCTCGCGGGTCGCACGACCTCGGCATGCGGCATCACCGTGCTCCGCGACGCCTTGCTCGGCGACGAGTTCTCCGGCGATCTCTTCGTGTGCGAGCCGGTCGCGAATGCCGTGCATCGACTCGACCTGCACGTGAACGGCGCGACCTTCGTGGGCACACGCGGCACCGGCGAGGAGTCGCGCGAGTTCCTCGCCTCGACCGACCCCTGGTTCCGCCCCGTGCAGGTGCGCACGGGTCCCGACGGCGCGCTCTGGATCGTCGACATGGCGCGCTTCCTCATCGAACACCCGCGCTGGGTCCCGCAGGATCGACTCGCGGCGATCGATGCGCGCGCCGGGGAACGCCTCGGGCGCATCTGGCGGGTCGTGCCCCGCGGGCGCGCGCCGCGGGCGGTGCCGGTGCTCCACGGTCGCCCGACCGCGGAGGTCGCGCGCCATCTCACGACGCCCAACGGCGTCGTGCGCGACCAGGTGCTCGAGGTCCTGCGCACGCGCCCCCGCGAGGAGGTCGTGCCCACGCTCCGCGGTCTCGACTTCACCGACGCACCGGTCGCGGCGATCCCCGCACTGCTCGCCCTGCTCGACTCGCATGGCGCGCTCGAGTTCCGCGACGTCGTCGCGGCGTTGCTCTACGACGAACCGCGCGTGCGCAGCCATGGCGTGCGACTCGCACGGCCTCGGCTCGAGCGCGAGCCGGTCCTCGGCGACGTCCTGATCGAGTTCGCGAACGACCCGGATGCCGCGGTCCGCGTCGAGGTCGCGCTCGCGCTCGGGGACTGGGATGACGAGCGCGCCGGCGAGGCGCTCGCCGGCATGCTCGTGCGCGCTGCGCCCGAGGACACGGTGCTCGTCGATGCGATCCTCTCCTCGGCCCTCCCCCACCTCGACGCGCTGGTGACCGCATGCCTCGAGAGCGAGGAGCCCCATCGTTCGCGGCACCTCGACCGGCTGCTGCCGTGCCTCGTTCCGGCCCAGGCACAGGACGTCGCGCGACTCGTCGTGGCGACCGCGTGTCGCGCCGATGCAGGCTTCGCCCGGGCCGATCGCCTGCGGATCGCACTCGCCCTGGCCCCGCTGCTGCAGGCCGATGCCGCGCTGAAGGTCGCCGGCGACGACGCTCGCGCGGCGCTCGCCGACGCCGACGCGGGCGCGGAGCCGCGCGCGGTCGCGGCGCGGCTCCTGGGTCTGCTCGAGGGCCCGGGTGACGACGAGCGCCTGCTCGCCGCGCTCGCCGATGCGCGTGACGAGAGCGTCCAGCGCGCGGCGCTCGAAGGCATCGCCGCGCTGCGTTCCGATGCCGCGGCCCGCGTGCTCGAGCGATGGAATCAGGCGTCGCCTGCGCTTCGCGACGCGATCTTCGACGTGCTGGTGCGTCGGCGCGCCGGCGCGCTGGCGGTGCTCCATCGCGCGGCCACGGAGCCGAGCTTCGCCGCGAGCCTCTCCGCCGCCCGGCGGCAGGTGCTACGACTGCACGACGACGAGCTCGTGCGTCGGCGCGCGCTCGAGGTCCTCGTGGCGCCATCGCCGCGGGCCGAGGTCATCGCGCGCTACCGCGAGATCGACTCGCAGCCCGGCGACGCCGAGCGCGGGCGCGCGCGCTTCGCCGCGACCTGCAGCGCCTGCCATCTCCTCGACGGCGTCGGGCGGCCGATCGGCCCCGACCTCGCGGCGCTCAGCGATCGCTCGAGCGGCTTCCTCCTCGATGCCATCCTCGATCCCAACCGCGGGGTGCGGGACGACTACGCCATGTTCGTCGTCACGGCGAACGACGGGAGCAGCCGCTACGGACGCATCGCGTCGAGCGATGCGACCCACATCACGCTCGTCGGGGTCGACGGCGTGCAGCACGTGCTGGCGCGATCGCAGCTGCGCTCGCTCGCGAACTCCGGCGTCTCCCTGATGCCCGAGGGCCTCGAGACGCAGCTCGACGTGGCGGCGATGGCCGACCTCTTCGCCTATCTGCGTCAGGAGCGCCGCGCACGTCGCGAGTTCGAAGGCAACCTGCCGGCACTGGTCGTCGCGGCGGCGGACGGCTCGTTCGAACTGCGCGCGGCGAGCGGGGAGATCTACGGCGAGTCCATCGTGCTCGAGCCCCAGTTCGGCAACCTCGGCTTCTGGCACTCACCGCGGGACGAGGTCGTCTGGTCGATCGAGCTCGCGCAGGCCGGCCGCTTCGCGGTCGAACTCGATCACGCCTGCGCCCCGGACTCGGCGGGCAATCGCTTCGTGCTCGAGGCGGGCGAGGCGCGCGTCGAGGGCGCGATCGCGAGCACCGGCGGCTGGGATCGCTATGCCACGCTGCGCGCCGGGGAGATCGACCTGCCGGCCGGACGCTCGCGGGTGCGCGTGCTTCCCCTCGGCGGACTGCGCGGCGCCCTCATGGACCTCCGCGCCGTCCGCCTCGTGCCGCGTTGAGCGGCACCGGCGTGCTCACCGCAGCGTCACGACCTTGTCGTTGCTGAGGCGCGGCTCCGAGGGCGAGAGGGTCAGGGCCTGCATCACCAACGTCGCGCCCGAGAGCGTGGGCTGCGGCGGGATCGGCAGGGGGAGCAGGCCGCGGCCGTCGGGACCGATCGGCGCCGGGCCGAGCGGGAGGATGAGGACGGGGTCCATCAGCAGCAGTCCGAAACCCTGGATGTTGATGCCGGTCGTCAGCGGGAACGGGCTCGCGAGCACGAAGTCCTGCGAGAACGGATCGGCGGCGTTCGTCACCCGCAGGAGGTAGGTCGAACCGAGCTGGGCGGAGGACTCGCCCGCGAGGAAGTTGCGATGGTCGCCGGCGAACGCGAAGAGCGTGCGCACGTTGTTCTGGATCAGCACACCGCGCTCCGACCAGAAGGTCGCGTTCTGGATGCCTTCGATGCAGCGCGGGTTGCAGATCGTCGTGATGCAGAAGCCCTGCTTGCACTGGCCGGGCTGGATCTGGCTCGCACGGACGATCGCGTTCCAGCAGACCTGGTTCGTCGCCGCGTCGACCGTTCCGCCCCAGCCGGGCGGCGAGCTGATGGAGCCGGCGTCGAGCTGGTCGACGCCGCAGGGGAAGTCGACGCAGAACTTCTGGATCGGCAGCACGCAGCCGGCCGGATTGCAGACCTCGTAGCAGTAGGTGATCGTCGAGCAGAGCCAGCCGCGGTTGAAGGTCGTGGTCTGCTTGATGGTCGGCTGGCAGTTCTGGGCGCTCAGCCCGGTGCCGGGGAGGAGGGCGCTGCCGAGCAGCAGGGCGGCGAAGAGCGAGCGCTGGGCGACGTGGGCGAGACGGTTCATGGTCGTGTCCTGGTCCTTGGGTCGTTGGGGTTGGTCGAACACCCCAAGGACCGAGCGCACCGCCGCCGAGCGGAGGACGAACTCGCGGAATCCGGCGCTCAGGGCACGACGGTGGCGAGTCCGTCGCTCGCCGACAGCCCTTCGGGCGCGGCGGCATCGAGGAACCAGGCCTGGAACACGACCGCGCTGCCCGCGGGCAGGCTGGCGAGGGCGGCGAGATCGATCACGAGCGGACCGGTCGTGCCGGTGAGCGACAGGGCGATGAAGGGCTCGACGACCAGCGTCCCGCCGAAGAGGGGCAGGCCCGGCCCGCGGGCGCCGATCGCGAGCACGCCCGGAGCCCCGTCGCGCATCGCGCTGAGCGTGAGGCTCATCGGCTCGATCGAGTTGATCGTCCCCGCGCCGACGAGCCGCGGCTCGCCGTTCTGTCCCGCGATCCCGCCGGCGATCGCCTCCCACTCGAGCAGCTTCGTCGGCACGAACTCGCGCGCCGTCGCCTTCGTCCCGCCGAGCGAGCGTGCGTTGTCCTTCGTGGCGCTGCCCATCACCCAGCCGCGGTACACGACGTTGGGGCTCGACCAGAGGTTGACCCGCGTGCCGGGCGAGTAGGCCATGATCGTGCGGTACTGGTTGTCCGCGGTGCGGAAGCCGTACGAGGACGGGAAGGCCCCGGGACCGAGCGCATTGCCGACGTCGTGCTCGCTGCCGAGGTTGTGCCCCCGTCGCGGCCGGGGCCGCAACCTGCCGGTTGCCGCGGCTTCGCTCCGCTCCGCCCAGGAAGGCCCCGACCGACTCATTGGCCGGGGCCCTTCGGCCTCCCGAATCGTCGCGTCCCGCGACGATTCTCCGGCCTTCGGGCCCACTCGTGCTGCATCGAGTACCCGTTCGGGATGCACGACCGCGACACCACGCTGAAGGCCCAGTCGCGGAAGCTCGGCGTGACCGCGATCATCTGGTAGCCGACCCCGCACGCGAAGAAGCCGGCCTCGGCGACGAGCTGCACGAGGTCCGCGCCGTAGTTCGCGCGCAGGGCATGCACCTCGTCGAGATGGCCGTCGCCGGGAGTGCGCAGGCGCGTGAGGTCGGTCTGGTTGCCGGCCTCCACGTAGCTCGTCTCCGCCGCATGCACGAGCCGGAACTGCAACTCGACCCCGCTGTCGACGAGCCCCTGGTTCGCGCTCGCGAGCGAGAGCGCGATCGTGTTGCGGATCTGCGCCGTCCCTCCCGCGCCGGCGCGCGCCGCCGCCGTGTAGACGATGAGCACGTCGACGATCGTCGGGCCGAGCGGCGCCTGCCGGGCTCCCGGAAGCGGAGCGCCGAGGCCGAGCGGCACCGCGATCGCGTCGTCGCCGGCCGGTTCGGGCAGGCGCGCCGGATCGAGGCGCCGCAGCACGTGGAGATCCACGGCTCCCAGCGATTCGAGGAGCCACAGCTCGTCGGCGAGTTCGAAGCGACCGGCGGCGACTCCGTCGTCGGCGAACACGAGCGTCGCTCGTCCCGCGGCATCGAGGCGACCGCTGATCACCGTGCGCCCTGCGCAGCGCTCGACGCCGGTCCAGGTGACGACGTGGAGCGCGTCGTCCCCGAAGCAGAACGGCGTGCGGACCGCGAAGGCACGCGGCTCCGCCAGGGACATCAGCACCGCGAGGTCCACGCGCACGGGACGCGAGGCGAGGACGTCGGGACGCGGTATCTCGCGCGCGAGATACCCGTCACCGCCGGGTGCCGGGAGCAGGCACGGCGGACCGAGCCCCTGCGCGCAGACGAGAGCCGAGACGAAGAAGACCGCGGATGCGATGCGGAGGACCATGACTGCGATGCGCCCGGCCCCGCACCCGGACGGATCGCCGAATGGGCCGAGGACCATGGGCACAACGCCCTCGCGGGGCACGGCGTTTCGCGATCAGCGCCGCTCGCGGCGAGCGGCGCGCCGCTCCTTCGCGCGCTCCAGCACCTCGCGCTTCGCCGCGTCGTCGAGCCCGCTCCATGCCGCGATCTCCTCCACCGTGCGCATGCAGCCGGTGCAGAGTCGACCGGTGGCGTCGAGCTCGCAGACCCGGATGCACGGTGATGCGGGCGGCTGGGACGTCTCGCTCATGTGCGGCCCTTGTCGGACAGGTGTCGGTGCAACGCCAGGACGCGGCGCGCGTCAACCCGGCGAGAAGACCGCCGACAACGCGAGCGCCGTTCCGCGCTCCGCTTGCAAGGAGAACCCCCGACCGACGCCGCATGCGAGCATCGCATCGCCGGCCGCGAGCCGGAGGACCTCGCGCCGCCCGTCGCCGACGGCGAGCTCGCCCTCGAGCACAAGCAACACGACCTCGCAGGGACTCGCCGGCGCCGACAGCTCGCCGTTCGACTCCACGCGCACGATGCGGGTCTCGGCGCGCGTCGAGCTGCGTTCCACCATCACGTTGAGATCCTCGGTCGGGCCGTCGATCAGATGCGCGCTCACCGTGGCTTCGCCGGGGAACGCGACGGACGCCAGCGGCTCGTCCAGACGATGCGACGCTCCGTCGATCTCGAGCGACATGCCCCTGCCGCGGAGGAGCCAGAGCGTGCGATCGATGCCGGGGAAGAACGAGAAGGGGCCGTCGCTCGCGACCTCGGCCACGCTCACGCGCCAGCGGAAGCCGGGACCGTCGGACCTCGAACCCAGCGCCACCTCGCGCGTCCGCCCGCCGCCGTTCTTCCAGGGGACGACGCGTTGCGCCGCGCGCGGGAGGAACTCGAGCGTGTTCCGAGCCATGGGCGGCGCAGTTTCCCCGCCGACGCGAAGGTCGGCCACGGGAGTCCGCGCGAGAATGCCGCGCCATGAAGTCGCTCGCCCTCGCGATCCTCGCGGCCGTTGCGCTGCTGCTGGCCTGGTGGTTCCTGTGGGATGAACGCCGTCCCGCGACCCCGACCGGCGACCCCGCGCCCCTCGCCGCGACGGCTTCGGTGCCGCCGCGTTCGGCCGGCGATCCGCGTGGAGCGCCCGCGCCGGTCGATCCCTCCTCGCCGCGCAGCGCCGTCGACGACGGGACCCACCCCGACTGGATCGTGCGCGGACGCGTGCTCTCGGCACCGGGGGTTCCCCATGCCGGCGCGCGCATCGCGGCGCAACTCTTCGTCGGGTCGCAGGTCGAGGGCGAGCCGCTGCGCAGCGACGAACTCGAGTGCGATGCCCAGGGTCGCTTCGCGTGGCCCCTGCCGTCGCCCGATCGCAGCCTCGCGCTCCGCTTCGCGGGTGCGATGGCGGATCACGGCGGCTGGCCCGAGACGCGGCTCGTCGCGAAGGGCGATCCCGCGCCGCAGGACGTCGAGTTCTACGTCTATCCGCTCGATCGCGTCGTGCTCGGCAAGGTCAGCGACCGCGAAGGCCGACCGATCGCCGGAGCGTGGCTCCGCCACTCGCGCGAGCGCGTGCAGTGCGCGGCCGATGGCAGCTATCGCCTGCGCGCGGGTGCCGCGTTCTCGGAGCTGCGCGTCACCGCGGGCGCGCCGGGCCACGCGAGCGAGGCGCGCACGATCGCCGCGACGGCGCCCGGCGAACACCGCGAGGACTTCGCGCTGAGGCGTGCGTTCGTGATCCGCGGGCGCGTCGTCGACGAAGCCGAGCGGCCGATCCAGGGCGCGACGGTCGCGACCTTCTTCACGCTCTACGATCCCGAGCACAGCGACCAGGACGGCCGCTTCGCGATCTCCGCGGATCCGGATCGACCGAGCGACACGTTGTTCGCGCGCCTGTCCGGCTACGTGATGGCCCGTCGCACCGTGACCACGGCGGACCCGCCCGCGGAGCAGGTCCTCGTGCTCCGCCGTGGCACGCGCGTGATGGGTCGTGTGATCGGGCCCGATGGCGAGCCCGTGGCGTCGGCCTCGCTCTACCTCGGCTTCAGCCCCAGCGCCTTCGACCGCCTCGATGCCGTCACCGACGACGTCGGTCGCTTCAGCTTCCCGGCGGTGGGCGAGGGCAAGCACACGCTGGTCACGCAGCGGCGCGGCTTCGCCCCCGACCATCGGACCCTGTCGATCGCCGAGGGTGTGCCCACTCCCGAGATCGAGGTGCGGCTCGGGCCCGCGCACTTCGTCGCGGGTCACGTCGTCGATGAAGGCGGCGCACCGGTCGCCGAGGTCGGCGTCGCGATCTCGGCGGCGCAGGGCGAAGCCGGGCTGCGGCGTGCGGAGTATCTCGACGTCCGCGGCAGGACCGCCGCCGACGGCAGCTTCCGCGTCGACGGCCTGCCTCCCGGCGAGGTGACCGTCGAACTCTTCTCGCGGACGACCGTGCGCAAGGAGGAGCGCGTCCAGGTCGATCGGGACGATCTGAGGCTCGTGGTGCAGAGGGCCGCACGGCTCGCGGGGCTCGTCCTCGACGACGCCAGCGGACAACCGATCCCGTCGTTCGTGGTCCGCATCGTGCGCTCGTCGATCGGCATCTCCGCGACCTGGGTTCGCGAAGGCGTGCGTTTCGAGGATCCCGCCGGACGCTGGGACAGCACCGGTGAGCAGATGGCGCCGGGAAGCGCCTGGGGCGTCGAGATCCGCGCTCCTGGCTACGCGCCCGGACGGGACCTCGAGATCCTCGCCGCGCTCGACCCGCGGCCAGAGGACTGCGTGATCCGACTGCGGCGCGGCGCTGCGGTCGCCGGCGTCGTGCTGGGGGCGGACGGCGCGCCGCTCGCGGACGTCACGGTGACCTGGCTCGACCCCGATCAAGAGGTCCAGCGCAGTTTCGACGAGCCCCATGGCCTCCTGCGCGCACGGACCGATGCCCACGGGCGCTTCGAGTTGAACGACCTGCCCCCGGGCGTGACGCAGCTCGCGATCGAGTCGACGGTCGCGCCGCGGCTCGTGGACGGTCCCTTCACGCTGCTCTCGGGGGAGCGCGTCGAGCGCCTGATCCGGTTGGCGAAGGGTGCGGTGCTGCACGGCATCCTGCTCGGACCCGACGGCACGCCGGGCGAGAGCGGCAGCCTGAGTCTCGTCGCAGAGGATCGCTCGCGCGCGAGACAGGACGAGGAGATCGGACCGGATGGTCGATTCCGCTTCGCGACGCTGCCCGCCGCCGTCTACCGGCTCGACGGTTGGTTGCGGCGAGGCACGGTGACGATGCCGGTGGGCCAGTCCGTGACCCTGGGCGCCGACGAAGTGCGCGAGGTGCAGCTCAGACCGGCCGGACGCGGCATCGTCCGTGTGCTCGTGCCGGACGGCGTCGTGGCCGACGAAGGGACGCGGCTCGTGCTCGTCCCTCTCTCACCCGGGTCCGGCCTCTCCATCTGCAGCGGCGCGTTCTTCGGCAACGTCGCCGAGCTGCACGGCGTCCGCGCCGGCACCTACCGCGGCCATGCCTATGTCGGCGGCCGCAATGGAGAGGTCGAGCTCACGGTCGACGACGCGGCGCCGGCCGAGGCGACCCTCCGCTTCCCGGCGCGCTGACCGATCCGCCGTCCCCATCGTCCTTCGCCGGCGGCGGCGGCGGCTCGGGCAGCACATCGAAGCAGAAGACGTCGAAGAGCTCGGTGCGCACGAACTCGTAGCTGACCTCGGCGTAGCGGCCGAGGCCCGAGTCCAGCGTGAGGAACATGCCGCCGCCCGGCGCGTGTTCGTCGTCGCGATAGCCGACGAGCGTGCGCGAGTGCGCCATGCCGGTCGCGACCGCGAGTCCGTTCGCGAGCACGCGGCGAACCGCGTCGAACTGCGCCGCGTCGAGACCCTTCTGCGAGGCGCTCCACGGCTTGATCCAGCGGACCACGAGCCGTTGCCCGATCTGGGCACGCAGCTCCGCGGCTTCCCCGGCGAGCAGCTCCGCCGCGATCGCCGGCTTCGCGTCGGGATCGAAGCGCTTCGCGTAGGGCATCGCGCTCTCGCGCACGATGCCTTCGCGTGCGAGTCCCGCGAGGATGTCGTGGAAGAAGCCGCCGTCGTGCACGCGCCTGGTCACGAGGTTCTTGGCGCGGTTCGCGAACTCCGGGGAGAGCCGCAGGCCCTCGCCGCGCACGCGCGCGAGCGCGAGCTCCAGCGTGGACACGACGGTGAACACCGAGCAGGTCGGCCGCGCGCCCTGCGAGCGCGGACCGATCCCGAGTCGATCGAACTCGGGACGCAGATCCACCGCGCTCGGCAAGGCCTGTTCGGCCGGTTCTCCCGGCCGTGGCTCGGTCTGTGCGGCGGGCGACGCCGCGAAGAGGCCGAGCACGACCGCGCCTGCGCAGGACCGTCCGCACGTCTCTCGTGTGAGTCTCATCGCTTCTCCCATCGCCAGAGGACACCGGGCAGATCGAGGGGCTTCATCACGATGAACCGCTTGCCCTCGATCTCACCGAACGCCGCGGGTCCGTACTGCGTGTACCAACGGTGATCTTCGATCTCGGTCAGCATGCGCAGGATCGGCAGTTCGCCCGCGACGAAGAACCAGCGCTGGTGCGTGACACCGTCTTCGCCCTGTTCGCCGAGCTTGCCGAGCACGTCGAACAACCCGCGCCCGACGGTGGGACCATCACCCAGTTCGAACCAGACCTTCGTGTCCGACCAGCGCTCCGGTCCCAGGACGAGTTGCTGGCGCCAGGTGCCGACGAGCTCACCCGGGTCCATGGTGTCCCACGAGGCTCGCCATGCTTCGAGCACCGGATCGCTCACGAGTTCGAAGTCCACGGCGCCGTGGCCGCTGCGGCCGTCGAGGGTCTGGGCGATCAGCTCGATGCGATGAGGACCGAGGGCATCGGGGACGAGCGTGAGCGCGAGGCCGTCCTTGATCGGCAGCGCGACGCCGTGCTCGACGGAGAGCGTGCCATCGTCGGCGACGAACTCGAGCGCGAAGCGGAGCTCGGCGATCGGCGGCGGCTCCTCGATCGCACGCTCGACGATCACGTCACCCTCGGGAGAGAGCGGCAGGATCCTCACGATCTGCCACACCGCGTGGTGGAACTCGACCACCACGTCGAGCCACGGTGCGTCGGGACCCGCGCGGTACTGGGCGAGCGTCCGCCACGGCGACTGCATCGAGGGCATCGATCGATCCAGCGTGCACGGCACGCGGATCTCGTCGTTGGTGACCTCGAAGTGCACGCCGAGCACCTCGCTCCCGATCTCGTTGCGACCGTCGGCGAACTGCGGCATCACGAGGTCGACTTCGTCCGAGGCCGCTTCCTCCACCCGGCGCGACCAGAGGTGGTCCGCCACGAAGCGTTTGCCGGCGAGCCACCATCTCTCGCCATCGCGCACGAGGTCGCGGTGCTGGACCTGCACGATCGCATCACCGGTGATCGCGGCACGGATGCCACCGCCGCCGAGGATCGCCAGGCTCGTCGTCGGCTTGCCATCGGGACCCACGCAGGTGAGTTCGTCGAGGCGGACCTCGTCTTCCATCGCCTCCGCATGGAGCAGCGTGACCACGAGCAATGCGGTCCACGCATTGCCGGCGCCGAACCAGGTCTTCGCGTAGGCGTCGTCGAACTGCCTCACGCCGATCGGGCCGAAGATCGACAGACCCCGGCTCAGCCGTCGGATCTCGCCGTGGTGCGCGGCGATCACCGCATCCGCGACCGCCGCTTCGAGGGTCGCGAGCCGCTTCCCAAGTTGGAGCTCGGGCGCGGACCTCGCGAAGCGGTTCATCGCATCGAGCAGGTCGACGCTGCGGGCCCCGCCCGACGCCATGCGATGAGGGCGCGCCTGATAGGCCTCTGCGAAGAACAGGGAGCGCGCGAGGTTCTTCCATTGGCGATCCATCGCGGGGAGACACGCGCGCGCGAGGCCGTCGACGGCACGCGCGACCGGAGCGACCTTGCGCAGGTCGATCGCGGCCAGCGTGGCGCCGTTCCCGAACTCGGCCTCGGTTGCCGCGGCGTAGTCCGCGACGATCCCGCGGGCGATCTCGCGCGGATCGTCGGAGCTCGCGAAGCGGGGAAGGACCTGCCGGTAGGGGAAGCCCGTGCCGTCGACGATCGCCTGAGACGCGACCATCACCCTCGCCACGTCGCTCATCTCCACGGCGACCTCGAGGTGCGACATCAGGCAGGCGTCGAACGCGATCAGGTCGATCGAGGGCCACATCAACGAGCGCGTGATCGCGGTCCTCAGGGCGCGCCGCACGTCGGGCACCGACATGACCCGATCCGCGCTGCCCGTGGGGCGCTCGTCGTCGGACACCACCCCGGACCAGCCGCTCCCGTGATTCCAGATGAAGACCGCATGCCGCGGCGCGGGGAACCGCGCGAACACGCCGGTGAGGAATCCCGCCAGCACCTCGGGGGTGTTCGTGTCGAGCTCGCCCGGCGTCGCGATCTCGACGGGGTCCGCGCCGTGCCGCAGGCGCAGGACGCGCGTCTCCGTCCAGTCGTCCGGGCCGTCGTCGGCGTCGCGGTGTCGGTCGAGGAGGACCACCAGCTCCACGCCGCGCTCGGGCATCGCCGCGCGCAGTTCCTCGAGGTCGACGAGGGCGTTGCGCTCGAGGTTGTTGTCGCCGCCGAGGTAGACGGCCACGGTCCAGCGACGCTCCGGATCCGGCTCACGCTCGCCGAGGATCGTGAGCGAGGCCGGCATGTCGAGGATGCGATGCAGGGTCCTGGTCTTGTCGCCGAACGTGACGATCAGTCTCGCTTCATGCCATCTGGCAGAGAACGGCTCGGTTCGACCATCCACATGCCGACCCTCGCCCTTCAGCGACGGCTGCCCCTGCCCGTCGGTTTCGAGGCGCGCGTGGACCTCCCAGCTCTGATCGAGGCGCAGCGTGCCGGCGTACTCGCCTTCCCGCTCCGCCAGCTCGAGCCGGGTCAGGAGCGGGTCCTCGAAGAGCCCGATGAAGTCCGGGGGCTCGAAGCGGCGATAGCCCACGCCCCCGTCGGCCGGCGCTTCGACCTCGACCTGCGCGAGGATCGCCTGGGTCGACACGAGCAGTCCGAGCGCGAGGCGGGCGAGCATGACCCGATTCTCTCGTGCGTCCGGTGCCTCGGCCATGAGTCGAACGCGGAGTACGGACGACGTGGGAACCGCGCCGGCGGGCCCCGGTTCACGCGCTGCCCTCGCGCGCGTCGCTGCACCGATCGCCTGCTCCATCGTTCCACGACCGGCAGACATCGTGGAGCTTCGTGCCGGGTGTCGTCGCCCACACAATCCGCTCCAGGATCGCCATGAGAGCAGTCGCCGCCGTCGTCCTCGCCGTCGCAACCCTCGTCCTCTTCGCCGCGTTCCAGCGGACCCTCCCGCGGAGTCCGATTCTCGACGACGGCCGCATCGGCACGGTCCTGGACCGACACGGCCTCGCCTTCGTGCAACCGAACGGCCGTTCGCGATGGACCCCGCTCGCGACCCGCGCACCCCTGCTCGCCGGTGACTCCGTGCGCACCGATGGTCGGGGTGCCAATGCGATCGAGATCGAGCTCGGGGGCGGCGGTCGGCTGCTGATCGGGCCGGACGCGCGCGTGGAGCTCGGCGCGCGGCGGGTGCATCTGCTGCGCGGCGACTGTGAGATCGAGCCCGGCACGACACCCGTCACGGTGAGCGGTCCGCGCGGCGCAGAGCGCGCGATCGCGGCGCGCACGGTGCTCCGCGCGACGACGGACGAACTCCAGACCCTGGGCGCGGAGCCCCGCTGGCTGAGCGGCTACCGCAGCTCGACGACCTCCGAGTGGATGGGCTCGCTCGTCGCGAAGATCGACGGGCGCGACGTGCCGCTCGTGATCCGCGATCACGAGGTCGCCGTGACGATCAAGGACGGCGTCGCGGAGACGACGATCGAGCAGACCTACGCCAACGGCACGAACTCCGAGCTCGAAGGCGTGTTCACCTTCCCGTTGCCGCCGAGCGCGTCGGTCAGCGGCTTCGCGATGTGGGTCGGCAGCGAGCTCGTCGAGGCCGACATCGTCGAGCGCACGCGCGCGCGCGCGATCTACGAGGACCTCAAGCGCCGCAAGATCGATCCCGGCCTGCTCGAGTGGAGCGGCGGCAACCTCTTCACCGCACGGGTGTGGCCGATCCCCCGCGGGGGAGAGAAGCGGATCCGCATCCGCTACACGCAGCTCCTTCCGCTCGAAGGCTCGGCCTACACGTGGAGCACGGCCCTGCGCAGCGAGGCCCTCCGCCAGCAGCCGGTGCGGAGCGTGCGCGTGAGGGCGGAGATCGCCTCGACGCGCGATCTCCTGAAGGTCGCGTCGACGACCCACGAGGTCACGGCGAAGGCAGGCACGCACAGCGCCACGCTCGAGTGGGACGCGCGGGACTTCACGCCCGATCGCGACTTCGAGCTCCGCATCGAGACCGCCGCGCCCGAGCCGCTCTCGATCGTCGATCACCTGCGCGACGGCGAGGGCTACTTCATCGCGCGTGTCGTGCCGCCCGGCCCCGACGGCACGTGGCAACGCGGCTGGCAACGCACGGCGCTGCCCGACGGCAAGGCGCTCGACGTGATCGTCGTCTGCGACACCTCGGGCTCGATGCACGCCGCCGCGCGCAAGACGCAGTCCGAGGTCGTCGCCGCGCTGCTCGGCACGCTCGGCGAGAGCGACCGCTTCCGATTGCTCGCCACCGACTGGCAGGCGCAGTGGTTCGACCAGGCACGCCTGCCCGCGGAGGAGGCCCGCATCGCCGCGGCGCTCGAGTTCCTCCAGAAGCGGCCCTCGCTGGGCTGGACCGATCTCGACCTCGCGCTCCGCACCGCGCTCGAGAACGCCGAACCCGGCGCGATGATCGTCTACGTCGGCGACGGGCTCGTGACCCGCGGCGACGCCGATGGTCGGGCCTTCGCGCGCCGCGCCGAAGGGATGCTCCGCGGCCGCGACGTGACCCTGCACGCGGTCGCCGTGTCGAACACGATCGACGCCACGGCGCTCGATGCGATCACGCTCGCCGGCCGCGGCTCGCACGTCGCCGCGGGCGACGATCCCGCGCTCGCCGTCGCCTCGTTGCTGAACGATGCGCTCGCGCCGCGCCTGACCGACGCCCGGATCGCGCTCGACGGCATCGAGGTCGCGCGGGTGTACCCGGCAGCGCTCCCGAACGTCCCCGTGGGTCGCGAACGCATCGTCGTCGGCCGCTACCGCAACACCGGCGCCCTGCAGAAGGGCACGCTGCGGATCGAGGGCACGCTCGCCGGGCGTCCCGTGAAGTGGACGCGCGAGTGCGCGCTCGGCGCGGGCGATCCCCTGCACAGCTACGTCCCGCGGCTCTGGGCGGTGCGACACATCGACGCCCTGCTCGACGAGGGCAACTCGCCGCAGGCACGTGCGGACGTGGTCGCGCACAGCGCGGAGTTCCAGGTCATGACCCCGCTGACGTCGCTGCTCGTGCTCGAGACCGACGCCGATCGCGAGCGCTACGGCGTCACGCGGCGCGTGAAGATCCGCGACGGCGAGGCCTTCTTCGCGAGCGCGAGCGATGCCGCGCGCGCGGATCGCCTGCGCGAAGCGATGCAGGACGCGGCGCGTTGGCGCGTCGCGATGCGCCAGGCGGCGTTGCGCGAGATCGCGGGCCTCGGCAGGGACGAAGCGCAGGTCGCGGTGGCGTTCGCCGAGCAATGGGACTTCCGCGGCGGATTCGCGCGCGCCTACGGCGGTCGGGGTGTCTCGCGTGGCCGTCCGGCCAGCGGCGATCTCGGTTTCATGCAGCGGGGCGAGGAGCGCTACCTCCTGCGCGAGGAAGCCAAGGCGATGGCGCCCGAGGCCTCCGCGGCGCTGCGCGACGACGACGGCGGGGAGCGCCTCGCGGCCGCCGAGTCGCCGCACGACGAGCTGGCCGATCTCGAGGTCGCCGAAGCGGAGAACGCGATCGACGCTCTGGACGACGTCTCGACGCTGACCGCGCGCCGCAAGCTGGGTCGCATGCAGAAGACGGCGTACGCGGAACCCGAGGACGCGGTGCCGTCCTTCGGTCCGCAGCGCCGGCTTGGGTCGCTCGGCAGTCTCGGCTTCCCGGGCCTCGGCCGCGCCGACCTCACGCCGCCCATTCCCGCCGACCCGAAGTCCTGGCCTCCCGAACTCATCGCGCTCCTGCGCGGCCTGGATCGCAGCGAGGCGCTCCGCGCGCTCGACGGCGTGGGCTTCCAGTCCGCCCTCGTCAGCCATCACCCGCTGACCCAACGGGTCATCGGCGAGCACCGCTCGACGACGCTGTGGAGCAGGACGCAGTGGTTCGCGAGACACGGGTCGGCGAACGACTCGCAACCCGGCGCGCATTGGCTCGTCGGCGCGCGGCGCGGCATCGCCGAGCTCGGCCTGCGCGTCGGACGCGAGCGCCCCGCCGTGGAAGGCGAGGCGGCGCGCTACGCGCCACAACTCCCCGGCCATGCGACGCTGGACCTGCCGCGGCACTGGCGTCACGCCACGCTGCGCGTCGAGTCGCGCAACGAGCAGCAGCTCGTCGTGGTGCTGGCGAACAGCGGTCCCGGTGACCATTCGACGCGCCTCGTCATCGACCTCCGGCGCATGCTCGTCGTGCGCTCCGAGTCGCGGCAAGGCTCGCGGCAGATCGCGAGCATGCAGGTCGAGGAGACGACGACTCTCGCGGGACTCGTGCTGCCGTCCCGCGTCGTGCATCGCGACGAGGCGGATCGCATCACCTCGGTCGAGACACTGCTCGCGGAGCGCCTCGAACCGGCCGCCTTCGCGACCCGGATCGCCGCGCAGCGCGCGGAGCTCGACGACGTGATCCTCGCCGATGCCGAGGACCACGACCTGTCGAGCGCGCGTGAGGCGATGCACGTGGGAGCGGCATCCCTGACCCAGGCCCTGACCGTGCTCGCGGATGCGATCGCCCACGGTCGGAGCGAGGCGCTCCTCGCCTTCTGGCCGCGCGTCCGCCCGATGCTCGGCGATCGCCCCGGCACCCGCTGGATCGAACTCGCGGTGGCCCTGCACACGCGGCGCGGCGAGGACCTGCTGGCGCTCGTGCGTTCGCTCGCCGATTCGCTCGCCAGCGTGGCGCCGCGCGATGGTGCCTTCTTCCTCACCCGTCATCTGCGCAGCTCGGCCTGGAGCCAGCTCGGCCCGCACGAGCACTTCGATCTCCACCAGCGCATGCGCCCGGCGCTCGCGCTCGAGGCCGGCGACCCGCTCGCCCTCGAACGGTCCATCCAGTGGCGCCTCGAGGAGGCCCAGTACTGGGGACAGATCGGCGATCCATACCGCGCGCAGGAGCGGACGAAGGCCCTCGCCCAGGAGGCACCCTGGCACCTGCAGCTTCAGCTCATCGCCTCGCGGCAGTTCCTCGACGTCGGCGACATCGACGGCGCGCGTCGTGTGTTGGATGCCGCGCTCGCGCGCGCCGGCGAATGGACCGCCGAGGAGCGCGATCAGCTCTTCAACCAGCACGTCCAGAACGAGTGGACGTGGCGGGATCTCGCGGCGCTCCAGCGCAGCGCCGATCGCTGGCTGACGACCTCACCGCGGACGCCGACGCCCTGGACGATGCGCTGGTCGGCGCTCCTCTTCTCCGGTCAGGGCGAGGTGGCGGAGCAGGAGGTGCAGGCCACCCTCGAGCTGTCCTTCGACTTCGCCCGCGAACCGCACGTCGCGGCGCGCGTGCAGGCGGCCGTCGCCTTCCTGCTCGGCGAGGGCCAGGGCTTCCAGCGACGCGCGTTGCTCGAGGCGGACCTGCCCCGACTCGCGAGCTTCGCCCGCAAGCTGATCGAGACGAAGGACGGCTGGAGTCACGCCTGGCGGATCGTCGCCGACGATCGCTTCCGTCGGACGGAGCCGGGCCGGGCGATCCTGGCCGAGCTCTCGCAGCGTCTGCGCAGCGAACCCCACGTGCTCGCGATGCCGTTCGAGACGCTCGACTCCTCGCTCCGGCTGCAGGACGCCAAGGCGTTCGACGACCTGAGCTGGCCGGCCATCGTCGCGTCGCTCGAGAAGCGCATCGCCGCGACCGACGACACGTTCCAGCGGGGACAGCTCCTCGCGCGCCTGCTCGAGGCCTGCGACGCGCGGGGTGACTTCGAACGCGCCCACGCCGCACTCCGGACGCGCCTCGCCGACGAGCGCAATGCCGAGTCCGTCCCGGCACACGCGCTCGACCTGCTCCGGCGGCTCGCGAAGCGACCGTGGAGCGAGGCGATCGAGGACGAACTCCTCGCCATCGCGCTGCGCACCATCGACCCGCAGGCGACGCCGATGCAGCAGCTGGGCAACTTCACCGGCGTGGCCCGCGAGCTCGCGGATGCCCTGCTGGAGCAGCGACGCCAGCACGCGCTCGGCCCGGTCGCGGAACTCGAGAAGCTCGAGCGCGCCGAGCGGCGGAGCCGTGAGACGACGGCGCTCGCCGCCGCGCGGACGGCGGTCACCGCCAGCCTCACCGAACTCGCGCCGCAGGCACCGGCGCCGCTGCGCGCATGCCTCGAGATCGAGGCGCTCGGCTATGCGGCCGAACTCGGCGCGGATCGCGGTGCGACGCGCACGCGATGCCTCGCGCTGCTCGACGGATTGAAGACGGCCGGGGACGACCCCGCGCCATCGCTGCTGCGCCGCCGTGCCTCGCTGACGCTCGCGCTGCTCTGCGTGAAGCGCGGGGCCGAGGCGGAGCTCGTCGAGTCGATCCTCGCCGCGCTGCGCGAGCGCGCGCTCGCGAGCGGCAGCGACGCGAAGCTCGATGCGGGCGTGGACTGGCGCGGCGAGATCGCCCGTCTGCTCGTCGCCCTCGATCGCGGCGACGCGCTGCTCGCGGCGCTCGGCGAGTGGATCGCGCCCTCGCGTCTCGACTCGCCATGGCGTGCGCTGCGCGCCTGGACGCTCGCGAGCCGCGGCGACTTCGCGGGTGCCCGGGGCGATCTCGAGCACCTCGCCGGAGCCCACGAACTCGACGCGAACGAGTGGCTCACCCTGGCGACCTGGCGTCTGCTCGGCGGCGACGAGCGCGGTTGGCTCGCGGCGCATGCCCGTCGCTTCGCGACGGTCGACGAATGGACGCTGCGCAATCTCGTCGCCCGCGAGGCACAGCGCATCGCGGCCAAGGCCGGTGAGAAGCTGGATCCGCTGGTCGTCGAGGCCGCTCGCGCGATGCTCGCGAAGACCACGAATGCGCGGTGGATGCTCCAGTCCGTGCGCGAGCTGTGGAACGCGACGAAGGATCATCGCGTGCTCGGGACGATCTCGAGCGCCGTCGTGGGACAGACGCCGGAGCGCGCCTACGGCGCCCTCGCCGCGCTGCGGGAGTTCCTCACCGACGTGCACGAGGAGGCGGCCCTCGACGAGCTGGCCGCGCGGCTCAGCGCGACCGCGGGCGAGCTCTCGGCCACCGACCGCCGCGCCCTGACCTTCGCGACGTATCTCGTGCGTGCCCGCGCGGCGCTCGTCCCCAACGGGAAGGGTGAACACCGCCGCGCGATGCTCGCCGCGCTGCGCACCGCCGTGGCGGAGCTCGATCGGCCGCTCGTCCCCGGCGAACGCGTCGCGATGGCGCGCATGCTCGCCGACCTCGACGCGCTGCCCGGCGAGGAGGAGCGCGCGCTGCGTCGCCAGCTGCTCGAGACCTTGCGCGCCGGCGCGGCGCCCGCATCGATCGAGGATCTCGTGGTCTCGCAGGCCCTCGCCCAGGCGCTCCACAGCGACGGTGGGCGCGACGCGGCGATCGATGTGATGCTCGCGGTGCTCGCACGCAGCGAGCGCGACGCGGGCGGCGCGCTGCCGGAGCAGGCGCACGGCCAGATCGAGACGGTGCTCGAGTGGTGGAAGCAGAGCGGGCGCTTCGCCGAAGCGGAGCGGCGCCTGATCGCCTGGCGCGATCCGCAGCCGACACCGCTCGGCCGTGACCGCTTCGAGCAGCGACTCGATGGTCTCTACATCGCGGCGCTCGCCGGACGGGGCACGACGAGCCTCGGCAGCGGAGCGGCGCTCTTCGACGCCGCGCGTGCCCGACTCGCCCGACGCATCGCCGTCGCGCCGGCCGGCCGGCAGTGGCTCCAGCCGATGATCAACAGCTTCGGCACCCTTCACCGCACCGCGCAGCAGGCGAAGGTCGGCGATCCGGTCCGCTCGCTCACGGAGTTCGCCGCGACGGGGCTCCCGGCGGCGATCGCGAGCTCGCCGATCGATGCGATGGACGTGCTCTACGCCGTCGCCGACGCGCTCGACGACACCGGTGCGCCCGCCGTCGCCCTCGGCCTGCTCGTCGACCACTGCCTGCATCCCGCCGCGTGGTACGCACGCACGGGTCAGGAACCGTGGGCGCGCTTCGACTGGCGCATCGCCGAACTGCGCACGCGCGCCGGCGAGCTCGGCAAGCTGCACGGCGACCTGAGGGCACTCGTGCTCCGCGAGCTCGAGCGCGATCTCACGATCCAGGGCAACAATGCGAACCCGATGTGGCGGATGGACGACCGCCGCTACTGGAGCGCGCTGCGGTCCGACTTCATCGCCGTCGCCGGCAAGGTCCTCGAGCTGCGTCCCGGCGACGCCGCCGCGGTGGGCTACACCGCGAACTTCCTCTGGCACCATCAGGGGGAACGGCGCCCGGCGGTCCGTGCGCTCGAGTCGCTCGCGAAGCTGGACAAGCTGGGCACCGAGCAGCGCCGCGTCCTCGTCGACTGGCTGCTCGAGCTCAAGGAGTACGCGCAGGCGGTGCCACACGCCGAGCGTCTCGTGGGCGACGAACCGCTCGCGAGCCGGCATCACGGTCAACTCGTGCACGCCCTCGGTGGGCTCGGCCGACTCGACGACGCGCGCCGCGCCCTCGCGGACGCCGCGCGTCGCTTCGACGAAGCACGCC
Source organism: Planctomycetota bacterium (assembly GCA_020848735.1). Lineage (GTDB taxonomy): Bacteria > Planctomycetota > UBA1135 > UBA1135 > UBA2386 > JACRLW01. The sequence goes on from JADLHO010000112.1 coordinate 60,947, forward strand.
TGCGCGACGACGCGATCGACATGGGCTTCGCGATGGCCGCCGAGGGTGCGGGCCTCGACGCCGAGGCGGTCGCCTACATGGGACTCGCGGTCCGCGCGCGCGAGCGCAAGTTCCCCGTCGGCCGTGAGCCGCTGCTCACGCAGCAGCTCCGGATGTACGCCCGCATGCTGGGCAAGGTGAACCGTCACGACGAGGCGGTCGACGCCGCCGCCACCGCGTTCGTGCGCGGCAGCGGCAGCCAGCAGGAGAACCGCGAGCTGATGAGCGAGTTGAAGAACGCGCTCGGACGACAGACGGATCTCGCGGCCTGGCTCGCGCGCTGGGACGCGCGCGTCGCGCAGGACGGCTCCGACGCGCCGTTGATCCGCAAGGCGCTGGCGCAGGTCCTCGACGAGGACGGCGACGACGCGGGCGCGGTCGTGCAGTACCGCCTCGGGATCGCGCTCAGCCCCAACGATGCCGAGCTGCACGCCGGTCTCGTCGCCGCGCTCGATGCGCTCGGACGTCGCGACGAGGCGCTGGCCGCGGCCTTCGATGCGCTGCGCGTCGCGCCCGGCTCGCTCGAGCTCATCGAGGCGCTCGCGAAGCGGCTCGACGCGGGCAAGCGCGTCGACGACGCGGAGCGGGCCTGGTCGGAACTCGTCGAGCACGCGCCCCAGGAGGGCGAAGGTCACGCGGCCCTGGCGCGGCAACGCGAGCGCCAGGGTCGACTGGCCGATGCGATCGAGCAGTGGCAGCAGGTCACCCGCGTCCGCGCCGACGACGCCGAGGGCTTCCTCGCCCTCGCCGCCGCACAGCTGCGTGCGGGCCAGCGCGACGAAGCGCGGGCCACGATCGCGACCGTGCTCGCACGCGACTGGCTCGCGGCCGACGAGCAGGTGAAGCGTCGCGCGCAGGAACTCCTGCGATGAGGGCCTCGGCGCCGCGCGCGGCTACGCTGCCGCGCCGCCGCCGCCCCCCTCATGCTCTCGCGCTCCGTTGCTGCCGCCCTCGTGCTCGCGCTGCCGTGCGCCGCGCAGACCCTCGAGGACCTGCGACGTGACCTGCGGCAGCGGCTCGGCGAGGTCCACTTCGCGCAGGCACTCGGGGGCCTCGTCCTCGCGTCCGACGAACTGGAGCTCAGCGGGGCGAAGTTCGACTTCGACGACGAGTCCCGCACCGAACTCGCGGCCCTGGTGCTGCCCTTCCAGAGGACCCTGCGGCCCTTCGCCGACGAGCGCTTCGGGCTCTACTTCGAGGGCGCGGTCGGCCACGCGCGTGCGACGCAGCGCAGCTCGGACCTCTACTCCGGACGCGTGCCCGGCTTCGAGACCGCCGTCGACACCGACTGGAGCACCTACAGCGCCCTGGTCGGCTTCGGCCTCAGCTACGACCTGACCCCCACCCTGCAGGTCTCGGCGATCGGCGATCTGGGTCTGGCCTATCTCGCGAACGACGCGGACTACTCCGGTCCCGGTGCCGCGGTCACCGCCGCGATCGCCGACGGGATCGCGTTCAACTGGGACGCTCTCGCGTCGTGTCACGGCACCGCCGCGCGCGTCGACTGGTCGTGCCCGCTCGACGACGAGCGCGAGCTCGAGCTCATCGCACGCTACGACCTGCGCTGGACGGACACCTTGTCGTCGGACGACCCAGCGCAGGACTTCGCGACGCGCCTGCAATGGCTCACGCTGCGCGGCGACGTGACCGGACCGACCGGCATCGAACTGCTCGGCGGCCGGCTCGGTTGGCGCGGGATCCTCGGCTACCGCGCGTTCCTCGAAGGCGATCTCTTCGGCGCCGAGGACTTCTTCCAGATCGGCGGCGCGCTCGAGCTGGCCGAACAGCAGGCGTTGCCGCTGCTCGGCGGGATGACCCTCAGCGCGGGGATCTTCGTGGGCGCCGAACTGAGCGGTTGGATCGTCGGCTTCAATGTCTCGTTCTAGCGCGGTGCCCGGACGCGCCACTCGCCGCGACTCGTCACCGGACGCTCAGGACCCGACATTCAGGACCCGACATTCAGGACCCGACGGCGAGATCGATGCGCGTCACCTCGCCCGCACGCACGGCGACGCGCTGGGGTGGACCGGTCGTCGAGTCGTCCCGACCGAGGACCCCTGCGCGGAGCTCGTACTCGCCGGGCGCGAGGCGATCGATGCGGAAGCTGCCACCCATCGCCGTCTCGCGGCGTTCTTCGCCATCGTCGCGATCGACGCGCTTGACGACGATCATCGCGCCGCCGATCGGATCGTCGGCCGGCAGACCCGTCACCTTGCCGCGGATGCTGCCCGCGGGATCGAGGACGACCCAGCCGGCATCGGTCTCCTTGCCTTCGACGACGACGAGCTTCTCGCTGCGCTTGCTGCTGTGCTTGGGGTGCTCGATGCTCGCGACGTACTCGCCCGGCGGCACCTCCTCGAGCAAGGCCGCGCCCTCGTCATCCGTGCGCACGCGGCCCGGCCCGCTCTGCATGCTGAGCGACTGCGGTCCCTCGTCCTCGCCGCCGGTCTCCGCGCGCATCATGAAGATGCCGACCGCGCGTCGTTCGCCGGCGGGGTTCTCGTCGAGGCGGTTCAGCGTGACCTCGGCGCGTGCGAGCGGGAGCTGGTCCTGCGCGCCGCGCACGTGCACGCGGACCGTGCCGCCGGCGATGCGCAGGTCCTTCTGGACCGACGGCGTCTCCGGCAGGATCTCGATGTCCGCGGAGGCCGACACCGGTCGGTTCGCGCGCTTCCACTCGATGCGCCACTTGCCCGGCGTGAGCTCGTCGAACGCGTAACGGCCCTCCGCGTCGCTGCGGATCGTGCGGCCCCCGAGACCCGGCATCAGGTTCTCCTCGACACGCGAGAGCCGCAGCTCGGCACCGCGAACCGGCCCGCTCGCGTCCGTCACGATGCCCTCGAGCCTGGTGAGGGTCGGTCGCACGAGCACGATCTCCGCCGTCTCACCCGCGCGCACGTCGAGCTCGACGCGAGACGCCACGAGCTCGCCGCCGGACTCGCCCATCACGATGCGCATCCCCCCGAACTCGGTCGGCTCGGGTGGCAGCTCGAGAGCCGCCGTGTAGTGACCCGCGAGCAGCGGCCCCACTCGCGCGGCTCCGTCGCCCGCCGCGACGCCGCGATGCGCGCTCCGATCGTCGCCCTCGGGACCATTCAGCACGAAGCGCGCTCCGGGCACCGGCTTGCCCTCGCGGTCGCGCACGGCGATCTGCACGTGACCCGCGGGTCGCATCGTGAGGATGACCTCGACGCTGCCGCGCAACGGCACGAGCGTCTCCGCGGCCTTCGCGGGTGCGAGCGCCGCGTGCGTCGCGCGCACCACGAGGGCCCCGCCGGGCAGGCCGCCGAGCTTCACGCGACCGTCGGCGCCGGTCGTGCCCTTGCGCAGGGCCTCGCCCTCGTCGATCACGACCGGCGCCCCCGGTGCGCCGCGGTCGGAGGCTTCCGCCCGCATCGAGATGCGTCGCGCGCGACGACCACCCGGCCCCGCGACCGACGTCGGCTCGGCGTTCTCGCTCCGTCGCGCCACGGCGACCTCCGCGCCCGCGACCGGTGTGCCCTGGGCATCGACGACGAGCGCGTCGATCGCGGCACCGACCTCCGCCACGAGCTGCACGTGTTCGACGACCCCGCCCGGCGGCACCTGCACCGTGACCGCTTCGATCGGCAGGTGGCCCGAACCCTCGGCGGTCAGCGTGACGGAACCGGGCCGCACGCCGGCGATCTCGAACGCACCCTTCTCATCGGTGCGCGAGACGCCGACCGACGGCATCGCGAGGTCTTCGTCCGGACGGACCGCCAGGACCTCGCGTCCCGCAGTGCTCGCGCGGACCTCGCTGTCGACCAGCGCTGCGCCCTGCGGGTCGCGCAGGACGCCTCGCACCGCGCCGACGCGGGGCAGTTGGACGACGACGTCCGCCCGACCGACCGCGACGTTGGGCACGGACTCGGTCGCATGTTCGCGACGGCTCACGCGCAGCGTGGCGGACTCGCCTTCGATGCCGGCGAGCACGAAGCTCCCGTTGGCGGCGGTCTCGACCGACTCGCGTGCGTCGAAGCGCTGCACCTCGATGCCCGTGCCGACCGACGAGCGGCGCATCGCCGTGACCTTGGCGCCGCCGAGCGGCCGACCGAGATCGTCGTAGACGACGCCCGCGATCGATGCGCCGCGCTTCAGGTCGAAGCGCAGGTCGGGCTCCGGCTGGCCGCGACCCAGATCGACGCTGCGCGGCTCCGGCACGAAGCCGACCGCGGTCACGGTCAGGTGCACGGTGCCGGGTTCGAGACCGCGAATCGTGAAGCGACCCTCGCCGTCGACCACGGACTCCTCGCCGAACAGCCCGAAGAGCACGACGCCCTCGCCGAGGCGGATCCGCGCCTCGGGCAGCGGCCGACCCGTGTCGTCGAAGACCTGACCGCGCAGGACGAGCCCATCGACGATCACCAATTCGCCGAGGTCGCGATCGGCGCTCACCGCGTCGACGACATACCGGCGCTTGTCACCCACCTCGAAGAGCGCGCCGTGTTCGCGCGCGAGCCGGAGCAGACCCCGCGCGCCGTGCTCGACCTCGACCGCGAATCGACCCTCCGCGTCGGTCCGCGTCTGCGGCGGCTGCGGCGCCGCCGGGCCACGGCCACGCGCCCTCGGCGGAGGGAGCAGCTCGTCGTCGCCGCGCGCCTCGAAGTCGAGCCCGATCCCCACCGCCGGCTTCCCGTGGCCGAAGATCAGGCGGCCGCTGAGGCGATGACGCCCCGCGCCGGGTGGCGTCTGGGTCGGGACGCTCTCCCTCGCGAGTGCGGCCGCCGCGTTCCGCTCCGGCTCCGTCGCCTCGCCCGCACCGGCGTCGGCCCTGCGGACCGGCGCCGCGTCACCCGGACCGGCGACGCCGCGGGTATCGCCCGGAACGTCCGGCGGTGTCGGTCCCTCGTCGCCCTTGCCGAGGAGGATGGCGCCGATGAGCACGGCGACCATGACGAGCAGCGTGATGACGAGGAAGTTGTTGCGACGTGCCATCGGACAGGAGTCACGAGCGTGGTCGGACTCCCGCGGACGGAGGCCGGACCTGGAGAGCCACGACGGAGTGAAGGTCGCGCCGACCTCCCCACGCGCGGCGACGGGCGAGGGCGGCGCAGGACGCGAGATGCTAAGGGAAACTCCGGAGCGTCCCGCGGCTCCGCGGTCCGGCGGCCCTTAGGATCCGGCACCATGCCGAGCCTCGCCTTCCACCGGCAACGTCGCGCGGAGTTCCTCCGCGCCATCGACGGTCCGGTCGTGCTCTTCGCCGGCGGCCACCGGTCGCGCAACTATCCGGCGAACTCCTATCCGTTCCGAGCCGACAGCAGCTTCCTGTACTTCTTCGACCGGCCGGAACCCGACGCCGCGGCGTTCTTCGACCCGGCGGACGGCAGCGTGCGGCTCTTCCTGCACGAGCGGACGACCGCGGACGCCCTCTGGCACGGCGCCTCGTCGAGCTTCGCCGCGGAGACCGCTCGCCAAGGGGTCGCCGAGGTGCTTCCGGTCGAGTGCCTGGAGACGGAGGTCCGTCGCCTCGCGAAGGGTCGCAACGTGCGCAGCCTCGCGGTGGCCGACCACCGGACGACGGAGCGCGCCCGCCGGCTCACGGGCGAGGCACTCGATTTCGACTCCGCCGCCGGGCCCGGCGATCCGCAGGTCTGCGACGCGATCTTCGCGCTGCGCAAGGCGAAGCAGGGCGAGGAGCTCGACGAGATCCGCAAGGCCGCGGCGATCACCCGGGAAGCGCATCTGGGCGCAATGCGGCACACGCGCGAGGGTGGCAACGAGCAGGAGCTCGTCGGTGTCGTCGAGGGCACGTTCGCGCATCACGGGGCGGTCACGGCCTATTCCACGATCCTCTCGGTGCGCGGCGAGGTCCTGCACAACAACCACCACGGCAATACCCTGCGGCGCGGCGACCTGGTGCTGCTCGACGCCGGCGCGGAGCTGGCGAGCGGGTATTGCGCCGACGTCACGCGCACCTGGCCCGTGACCGGACGCTTCTCTCCCGAACAGGCCGAGGTCTACGACATCGTCCTCCGCGCCGAACTCGCGGCGATCGCCGCGGTCGCGCCGGGCGTGCGGTACCGCGAAGTCCATCTCGCGGCAGCCCGCGTGATCACCGACGGCCTGGTCCAGATCGGACTCCTGCACGGTGACGTCGATGCCCTGACCGAGGCCGGTGCCCATGCCGTCTTCTTCCCCCATGGCGTCGGCCACCAGCTCGGTCTCGACGTCCACGACATGGAGGGTTTCGGCGATCGCGTGCATTACCAGGCCGGTCGCAGGCGGAGCGAGCAGTTCGGCACCTGCTACCTGCGCATGGACCGCGACCTCGAGGTCGGCCTCGTGTTCACGATCGAGCCCGGCATCTACTTCGTGCCGGCGATCCTCGCCGATCCCGGGCTGCGGGCCCGCTTCGGGAATGCCGTGGATTGGGCGCGGGCCGAACGCTTCACGAAGGCGAACGACGGCCGCGGCTTCGGCGGGATCCGCATCGAAGACGACGTGCTCTGCACGCCGCGGGGTGCCGAGATCCTGACCGCCGCCATCCCGAAGGAACGCGCCGCGGTCGAGGCTGCGGTGGGCGCCGCGCGATGACCCGCGTCGGCGCGGACGGTCGCCGCCGCTGCGATTGGGCCGGCGACGACCCGCTCTACGTGGCCTATCACGACGAGGAATGGGGCGTCCCGGTCCACGACGACCACCGCCTCTTCGAGATGCTCGTCCTCGAGGGTGCGCAGGCCGGATTGAGCTGGATCACGATCCTGCGCAAGCGGGCGCGCTACCGCGAGGTCTATGCCGGCTTCGACCCGGCGAAGGTCGCGCGCTTCAATACGGCCCGCAATGCGAAGCTGCTCGAGGACCCGGGGATCGTCCGCAATCGGCTGAAGGTCGCCGCGGCCGTCGACAATGCGCGCGCCTTCCTCCGCGTGCAGGAGGAACATGGGTCCTTCGACCGCTGGCTCTGGGACTTCGTCGATGGCGAGCCGATCGTGAACCGCCCGCGCAGCGTGGCCGAGCTCCCCGCGCGGACGCCGCTCAGCGATCGCATCGGCAAGGCGTTGAAGCAGCGCGGCTTCCGCTTCGTCGGCTCGACGATCGTCCAGGCCTTCCTGCAGGCCGTCGGCGTCGTCGACGACCATCTGGCCGACTGCCACGTCGCGCAGAGCACTCGCGACCGGACCCCCGCGCGCCGCGGGGCAACACCACGATGAACACGTCTGCCGTCTTCGGGAGTCTCATCGGCTTCCTCGGCTGGGTCCTCGCCCTCACGGTCCTGCTGGCGACGAATGCCGACTTCGCGACGGTGCTCGCCGTCGTCCCGCCCTGCCTCTTCGCCTCGCTCGGACTCTGGGGGCTCCTGATCCTCGTCGTCGATGCGACGCGACGTCGTCACGGGCCGGCCAGTCGCGAGGCGGGGCTCGCGTTGGCGGGCGGGATCCTGTTCTCCATCGGCATCCTGCTCGTGCTCGTCGACGCGCTGGTGCTGCCGAGGCTGCAGGCGAATCCGGAGTCCCTCGAGATGCTGCGGCGACTCGGCGCCGCGACCTCGGTGGCGCCGTGGGTTCGCACGCTCCTGCTCGCCGCCGGCGGCACCCTGCTCGGGGTCCTCGCCCTGCGCGGCCGTCACGCCGTTCCGGCCGAACGGTGAGGTCGGCGCGCGGCGCTATGCTCGCCGCGATGCCGCGCTCCCTCTCGATCCTCCTCCTGGCGATGGTCTGCCTCGCACGACCCGCCGCCGCCACCTGGTCGATCATCCTGATCGACACCCGCACGGGTGAGATCGCCGTCGCCTCGGCGACCTGCGTCGCCGGCCTCGACCTCACGATCTATGTGCCGGTGATCCTCCTCGGCAAGGGGGCGGCGTGCGCGCAGAGCTCGATCGATGCGAGCGGTGCCAATCGCCTCCTCATCCGCGATCAGCTCGCGCTCGGCACCTCGCCGACGCAGATCCTCGCGATGCTCGCCGCAGCCGACGGCAGCCATCAGACGCGGCAATACGGGATCGTGGACGTGCGCGGGCGCGCGGTCGGGTTCACGGGCACCTCGACCGGCACCTTCGCGAGCGATCGCGTGGGGCGGGCCGGCGACATCGTGTATGCGATCCAGGGCAACGTGCTGACCGGTGGCACCGTCCTCGCCGCCGCCGAGATCGCGCTCTATGCGACGCCGGGCGACCTCGCCGACAAGCTGATGGCCATGATGGAGGCGGCCCGACTGCAGGGCGGCGACGGACGCTGCTCGTGTGCGGAACTCGATCCGACCGGCTGCGGCGCGCCCCCGCCGAGCTTCACCAAGTCGGCGCACATCGGATTCATGATCGTCGCACGACCCGGGGACACGGACGGCACCTGCAATGCGCAGTTCGGCTGCGCGCGCGGCAGCTATTACCTGCGGCTGAACGTCCCCAATCGGGCCGAGACCAGCCCGGATCCGGTGCTGACGCTGCGCGCCAACTTCGACGCCTGGCGTGTCACGCAGCGTGGCCACGCCGATCAGATGCGATCGACCCTGAGCTTCGATCCGAACAGCCTGCCCTTCGACGGCACGTCCGTCGCCCGCGCCACGCTCGTCCTGCGCGACCGCGAAGGCACGCGCATCCCCCACGGCGGCGCCGCGGTGACGATCGCGCCGCATCCCACGAGTTCGACCAACGTGTCGATCGGCGCGGTGACCGACAACGGCGACGGCAGCTACTCCTTCGACGTGCGCGCGGGCACGAACTACGGCCAGGCCGTCTTCGCGGTCGACGTGAACGACGGTCTCGGCGTGCGCCGTCTCAGTCCGCCGCCGGTGCTCGGGATCTCCCTCAATCGCCTCTGGGCGGACCGCAGCACGCTGTCCGCCGCCACGGGAGGGCGCGTGCAGTTCGGCATCCAGCCGCAGAGCACGCTCACCGCCAATCGCTGGTGGATCCTGCTCGGCTCGATGTCGGGCACCACGCCGGGGGTGCGGATCCCGCCCTTCGTGCTCCTGCCCCTCAATCCCGATCCGTTCTTCGAGGCCACGGCGGTCGCCGCATTCACCGGTGCGGTGCCCGGCCTCATGGGCCGGACCTCGGCGCTCGGGCTCGCCGGCACCTCCTTGACCTTCCCCCCCGGCGTCTGGTCGATCCCCGTCGGCACGGACGTCTCGTTCGCCTACACGCTCTTCGACCCGGTGACGTTGGCGAGCAATCCCGTCACGCTCCGCATCCTGCCCTGAGGTCGGTCTCGGGGGGACGCGCGGGACCGGCACGATGACGATCGGCTTCCAGCCGACGGAGTTCGCCCGCGCGGTGCTCGAAGCGCTGCAGCCCGCGCGGCTCTTCCCCGCGCGCCTCCGCTTCGGTGGCGCCGATTCGATCGTGCCGGTGCACGATGTCCGCGGCGTCACCGTGATCGGGCTCGGCAAGGCGGCGCAGCCGCAGGTCGCGGCCACGCGCGCGCTGCTGCGCGAGTCCCTCGGGGAAGCGATCGAGCTGCCCCGGAGCCTCGCGATCACGAAGCGCGGGCACGGCACCGCCAGCCCCGCGTGCGCGCTCCTCGAGGCGAGCCATCCGCTCTGCGACGAGAGTTCGCTCGCCGCGGGTGCAGCGCTCCGGGCACGCGTCGCCGCCACGCCGGCGGACCATCTGCTCGTCCTCTGTCTGAGCGGAGGCGGCAGCGCCCTCGCCGTGGCGCCGCGCGCGCCTTTCGACCTGCACGTGAAGCGGGCGGTCAATGCGGCACTGCTCGAGGGCGGCGCCGACATCGCGACGACGAATCGGCTCCGGCAGGAGATGTCGGCGATCAAGAACGGCGGTCTCCTGCTCGACGTGGGCGCGCGTCGCGTGCTGACGCTCGTGACGGTCGACGTGCCCTCGGAGGACCTCGCGCTCGTCGCGTCCGGTCCCAGTACCTGGCGGGAACGCGAGGCGGGCGCGATCGCGAGCGATGCACACCGTTGCCTGCCGCCGCCGCTCGCCGCGCGTTTCGATCAGGCGCTCGCCTCGCCGTCGCGAGAGTTCTGGCAGGCGCGTCTGCGCGAGGCCGCCGCCCGCACCGAGCACCACCTCCATGCGGTCGGCGATTGGGAAACCCTCTCGTCCGTCGCGCGCGACGCGCTGCGCGCCCAGGGCATCCATCACGTCGAGGTGATGACGAGGCCGCTCGACGCGAGCCTCGAGTCCGGCACCGCCTCGATCCTCGAGCGCATCGAACGACTCGCCCGCGGCCCGCGCCCCGCGGCTCTCCTCAGCGGCGGCGAGCTCACCGTCGAGGTGTCGGGCTCCGGACGCGGCGGTCGCAATTCGGCCTTCGTTCTCCACCTCGCCCGCGCGCTCTTCCACGAGCGCCGCGGAGCGCTCGACGACGCCACGCTGGACCGCGCGCTCGTGCTGTCGCTCGCGACCGACGGCGGAGACGGCAACAGCGATGCCGCGGGCGGCCACGTCACGCGCGCCGTCGTCGGCGACTCACGAGAGGCGCGAGAGGCGCTCGTCTCCGCACTCGCGCGCAGCGATACCGCGACCTGGCTCGCCCAGCGTCGCTGCGCGTTCCCGAGCACGCCGAGCGGCACGAACCTGATGGACCTGCGCGTGGTGGTCCTCTGGAGCTGAGCCCCGATCCGGGCCACGCCGGCCCGCTTCAGAGCGTGCCGAAGGTCCAGGTGATGCCGTTGCTCGTGACGAGCTCCAATGCGTTCTGACCGGGCGCGTAGGCATGGGCCTGCAGATGCACCTGCGCACCGACCAGCACGGTCGACGTGGGGATCGACATCGTGAACGAGCGCGACGTCGCGGTCAGGGCAGCCGTCGGCAGGCCGAGGAACTCCGCGGAGCTGAGGAGGACGCACCCGGGCATGCCGAGCACGTCGAGCGCGAGCGGCAGCGGAACCGCGCCGAAGGCCTGATCGCTGAGGCCGAGCATGACCCCGACCACCGTGGACGGGCAGCCGAGGAGGGTCGCTCGCGCGTTCTGCCCGATCACGGGACGCGCGCTCGCGTCGGGCACGAAGGACAGCGCCGGCGAGCCGCAACCCGCGCCGTATGCGATGGCCGTGCCCGTCACCGCGGGCGGGATCTGGTCGTATGCCGACAGGTACGAGCTCTGGTTCGCGAGGTTCTGGCAGGTGACGGCGATGTCGTTCCAGCCGTCGTTGTTCCAATCGCCGATCACCCCCGCCTTGGGATAGACGCCGGCGGGCACGACCTGGCCGGCGCTGAACGTCCCAGGGCCCGAGCCGAAGTGGATCCGCACGCCACCGAGTCCGACCAGCAATGCGTCCAGGCGACCGTCACCATCGATGTCGCCGAGCTCGGTCGAGAGCGCGAAGCTGCCGGGCTGGGACTGCGACAGCGTGAAGGAGCCATTGCCGACGCCGTGCCAGACCTCGAGGTTCGCGCCGCAGGTGACGATGTCGTCGCGGCCGTCCCCCTCGAGGTCGGCGACCGCTCCGGAATTCAACGAGGCCGTGGTCGGGATGCCGCTCGACGCATTGAAGTTGCCGCTGCCCTGCGCGTCGTTCAGCAGCACCATCGCGCCGCGGCTGTGGATGGCGACGAGGTCGAGGTGCTGATCCGCATTGAAGTGCCCGGCGTAGATGCGGCGCCCCACGAGCCCCCCGGTGTTGGGGACGTAGTGGAACCGGCCGAACGTGCCATTGCCGTTGCCGTGGAACCAGTCGACCGCGGCACCACCGCCTTCGCTGATCGCCGCCAGGTCGAGGATGCCGTCGCCGTCGAGGTCGCCGGCGGTGACCCCGACCGGGGGCGTCGCGAGCGTGGAGACCGAGCCCGCGGACGTGAAGCCCCGCTGGTGGTCGTTCAACCAGATGCGCACGCCGTGCTGAGCCCAGCCGTAGCTCGTCGCCGCGAGGTCGAGCCAACCGTCCTGGTCGAAGTCGCCTGCACAGAGGCCCCAGGCCACGTAGGAGCTCACCTCGCTCGAGGTGCCGAAGTCCGACTGCCCGTCTCCGAAGAGGATCTCGACCTTGCCCTGGTTGTAGCCCTCCATCGTCGTCGCGATGTCGAGGTTGCCGTCGCGGTCGAAGTCCGCGCAGACGGACTGCTGGCCGTTCTCCTGCGCCATGCCGAAGTCGACGCGGGCGGCGAAGTTGACGGTCTGTGCGGCTGCGAACCCGGTGGCGATCGCCAGGGGGAGGGCACAGAGGGAGAACGCGGTGAAGGTCCGGATCACGGGTGGCTGCTCGGCTGGGTGGCACCGCCGGCAACCCGGGGCGCGCGCGGGGAACGCACCGACACCTGGGAACTTTCCGACAGTTCGAGAACGATACGCCGCGCGATCGGCGCGAGGCCCGTCCCGTTTCCGAGCGCGTCGGTCATCCGCCGCGGGCGACGCGGCGGCAGCGGCGCTTCCCGGCGCCGGTCCTCAGCGCGCGAGCCAGCGGAAATCCGTATTGCCGCCGCTCAGGATCACGCCGACGCGCTGGCCGGTGAAGCGTGAGCGGCGCTCGTCGAGCACCGCGAGAGGCACGGCACCCGAGGGCTCGACCACGATCTTCATGCGTTCGAGGAAGTCGCGCGCGGCGCGCAGGATGGCGCCTTCGCTCGCGGTGAGGATCTCGATCTGCAGCGCGCGGAGGAGCGCGAGGTTCGGCGTGCCGAGTCGGGTGAGCAGACCATCGCAGGCCGTCGCGGGGTCCTCGACGCGGGGTTGATGCACGCCGCTCGCGAGCGAGCGCGCGGCGTCGTCGACCGCCGCCGGCTCGCAGCCGATCACGCGGGTTCCCGGGCTCGCCCCCGCCACCGCCAACCCGGTGCCCGCGAGCAGGCCGCCGCCGCCGACGGGCGCGAGCACGAAGTCGAGGGGACCGGCGTCCTCGAGCAGTTCGAGGGCCGCCGTCCCCTGTCCGGCGATGACCGACGGGTCCTCGAAGGGGTGGATCATGTGCAGCCCGCGCTCCACGGCCAGGCGCGCGCTGGTGGCGTCGCGCTCCTTGACCTCGCAGAGCACGACCTCGGCCCCATACCCGGCGACGGCGTCACGCTTCACCTGCGGCGCGCTGCGCGGCATCACGACCACGCAGGGGATGCCGCGTTGCCGCGAAGCCCACGCGACCGCGGCGCCGTGATTGCCCGAGCTGTGCGTGATGACGCCGCGCGCGGCCTCGGCCTCGCTCAGCGCACGGACCGCATTGAGCGCACCGCGCGCCTTGAAGGCCCCCACCTTCTGGAGGTTCTCGCACTTGAAGACGACGCGGCAGCCGAGGCGCGCATCGAGCGAGGAGGAGCTCATGACCGGAGTGCGGTGCACGATCCCCGCGATGCGCGCCGCGGCGGCGCGCACGTCGTCGTAGGTCGGCGCGGCGCTCAATCCGAGCTGACCTTCAGCTTGCCGTTCTTGCGCTCGAGGTTGAACAGCTTGTTGCCGAGCGGCACGCCCGCGAGCTTGAAGTCGGGCATGTCGTCGATGACCGGATCGTCCTGGATCTGCCCGAAGCGGATCACGAAGCCGCAGAGCACCCGGAAGATGTTGTCCATCAGGAACGAGTGCAGGTACCAGTCGACGCCGCGGTAGCGGGACGCCCGCCCGTTGAGCGGGTGGTAGTGCTCGAACACGCGCGAGCCCAGGACGCCGTCGAGTTCACCCGACACCATCTCCACGGTCTTCTTCATCAGCTCCTTGAGGAGCTTGCCCGCCTGCTTGTTGCCGCGCTCGGCGTGATAGCAGAGACCCTCGACGATCTGGCTGTTGATCATCGGCCAGACGCGCCCGTTCCACGGGCAATTGCGGCGCGTGCCCTTCCACTGCCCGTCGGCATCGAAGTACGGATCGCTGATCGCGAGGCTCGGGACCGGATACTTGGTCCAGAACTCCTTGCGGTCACCGAGCGTGGCGAGCATCGCCTCGACCTGCTTCGGCGTCGCGATGTCGGTGGCGAGCGGGTAGAAGCCGACCGCGGCCTTCACGCCCGTGCGACGCCGCGTCTTCGGATCGATGTCCATGAAGATGCCGGCGTGCTCGTCCCACATCTTCTTGCGGATCGTGTCCTGGATGACCTCCGACGCCGCGATGAAGCGGTTCGCCATGGCCTTCTCCTGGATCTCGTCCGCGACGCGGGACAGGAACTTGACCATCCGGTAGCGCATGACGCTCACGTCGATGCCCTTGAGCCGGAAGGTCTCGGCGAAGTCCTCCGCGCGATCGGCCTTCTCGTCGATGATCGTGTAGCGGCGCGAGAACTCCTGCCCGGCCTCGAAGTGATTGCAGACGTCGGTCAGCCCGCTGCCTTCGGGATCGCGGTTGTTGGCGAGCCACTTCGTGTAGCGCTGCATGCCCATGATCACCTGACGCTTCAGGTTGCGATCCGGGTGCACGTCGTCGAAGGCCTCGAAACCGCCACCCCAGTCGGCGTGGTAGAAGTCCGAGCCCGTCATCGACGTCATGTAGATGCGGCCCGGCACCATCCCGTTCTGGCGCAGGTTGTCGAAGAAGAGCCGCAGGATGCCGCGGCCGAGGCTCGGGTCACCGAGCCACCGCACCTCGCGCAGGATCGCCGGTGCGGAGAACGAGATCGGCTCGTGGAAGTAGCCGTTGCCCTCGGCGACGCTCGCGTGCGAGAGGTTGCCGACGCCGCCGGGCATCCGCAGCAGGTGCAGCGCTTCGAGCCGCCCGCGCACCACCGCCTCGACCGACTTGTCGTCGCAGGAGAAGCGCGGCGCCTTGTCCATGAAGGCGAGGTAGGAGTTCTCGTCCTTGGGGTCCGGGCGGCGCGGCCGGTAGTTCAGGCCCTTGCCCTTGAAGATGACGTTCGCCTCGAATCGATGCGTCGCCGACTTGCCGGCGTCGATCGTGACCGTGCGGAACAGCCCGCAATAGCAGTGCGCCGTCGGCAGGATCGGGCTCGGCTTGGTCAGCGGCTTCTTCGCGCGCGGCACCGGCAGCATGCCACGGTCGTACCATGGCGTCTCCTCGAAGTCGGGACGGCCGCTGTTGCCCTCGGCGAAGAAGGCCTGCAGGCAGCGCGCGCCCTTCGAGTCCGGATTGGAGTAGACGATCTCGATCGGCACCGGCGGGAAGTCATGCGTCTGGAGCTGGCGCCGCAGGCGGAACGAATCGCCCTCGTGCGAGACCGGCTCGCCCTCGACGTCGGTCGTCGTCCACATCACGATGTCGTATTCGCGGCTCTCCTTGGCCGAGTTCTCGATCGTGAGGTTCGAGACGAAGCGGTCGTCGGAGGAGACGAACCGCTGCTCGGAGACCTTCAGAGTCTTGTCGGTCGAGACATAGTCGATCTCGAGGCAGCCGTTCTTCACCTCATGGCGCGTCGGCGACAACGAGACCGGAACACCGCCCTTCAGCACCGAGAGGACGAAGATCCTCGGGAGCTGCGCGTTGAAGATCAGGCACTCGTCCGCGAACCCGGGCGTGAGCTGGAAGCGGGGGAAGCGGGGCGCATAGAGGCAGAAACCTCCGCCACCGAGCGCGATCTTGGCGTTCTGGTTCATGACTTCAGACCTCCGACACTGACGGATGACAGGAAGAGCCGCTGGGCGGCGAGGAACAAGAGGATGCAGGGCGCGATGGCGATCACGGAGGCCGCCATCAGCAGATGGATCTGGGTATTGCCGTAGGGCCCGCCCTTGAACGCGGCGAGGCCGAGCGCGAGGGTGTGCTGCTCCGGCGAGTGCAGGAACACGAGCGGGAGCTGGAAGTCGTTCCAGGTCCACACGAAGGCGAAGACGGCCACGGTCGCCGCGGCGGGCAGGGCGAGCGGCAGGAAGATGCGGACGAAGGTCGCGAGAAAGCCCGCGCCATCGACCCGCGCCGCCTCCTCGAGCTCGCGCGGCAATCCGAGGTAGTACTGCCGGAAGAGGAACACGAAGAACGCGTTGAAGCCGTTGCCGCAGAGGAACGCCGGGACCGTCAGCGGCAGCGCGGAATCGAGCCAGCCGAGTTCCCGGAACAGCAGGAACTGCGGGATCATCGTCACCTGCGGCGGGAGCAACATCGCCGACAGCACGACGAGGAACAGGGCGTCCTGGCCGCGGAAGCGGAGGCGGGCGAACGCATAGCCGACCCCGGCGCCGCTCAGCACCGAGCCGACGACGTTGAGCAGGGCGATCCACGACGTGTTCGCGAACTGCCGCGGCAGGTCGATGCGCTGCGCGACCTCCGCATAGTTCGACAGCTGCGGCCAGCCGTCTCCGCCCAGGAGCTCGCCGCGCGCGACGCCGGCCGCCGAGCCGAACGACGCGAACAGCATCCAGAGGAACGGCGCGACGAACGCGAAGGCGACCAGCACCATCGCGAGACCGTTCACCAGGCGTGTGCCGCGCTCAGACCGCATGGGCACCCCGCCGCGCCGCGCGCAGGACGATCGCGATCGCCACGCCGACGATCGCGAGCAGGAGGAGCGCCTGCGCGCACGCATAGCCCATCTCCTGGTACGAGAAGGCCGTGCGATAGAGATTGAGGACGTAGAAGAGGCTCGCGTCGTTCGGCCCGCCCTTCGTGAGGACGAAGGACTGCGTGAAGGTCTGGAACGACCCGATGAGCAGCGTCACCGCATTGAACAGGACCAGCGGCGCGAGCCACGGCAGGATCACGTGGCGCAGGCGCGCCCAGGGCCCCGCACCGTCGAGCCGTGCCGCTTCGAGCAGGGTGTGCGGCACCGTCGCGAGGCCGGCGAGGAAGACGACGACGGTGCCTCCCACGTACCACAGCGACATGATCGCGAAGCTCGGGATCACGGCCGCGGAGTCCGTCAGCCACGGGACCGCCGGCAGGCCGACCGCGCGGAGGACGTCGTTGAACAATCCGCCGTCGGTGTCGAAGAGCCGCCACCAGAGCACCGACATCGCGACGCCGGCGATCAGCGAGGGCAGATAGACGACCGCGCGCATCACACCGAGCCGCCGGCCCGCGCCCCAGAGGAGCAGGGCGAGGGCGAGCGCGACGACGAGCTGCAGGGGGATCGCGAGGGCCGCATAGGTGGCGGTCACCGCGAGCGAGCGAGCGACGCGCGCGTCGGTGAAGAGCCGGGTGAACTGCTCGAGCCCCACGAAGCGCGCATCGCCGATCGGGCGCAGGGCATTCCAATCGCTGAAGGCCAGCGCCACGACGACGACGAGCGGCGCGACGACGAACACGGTCGCGCCGAGCAGCCACGGCGAGAGGAAGGCAAAGGCCGCCCGACGTTCGCGACGCACCCGTGGGTCGCGCGTGCGCTGGGCGCGCAGGAGTCCGAGGAGTCCGGCTCCCCAGGCCAGGGCACTCGCGCCGAGCACCAGCGCGAGCGGCAGCCGCGGCCGCGACGCGTCGTGCGCGCCGCGCGCGAGGATGGCGTCGACCTCCGCGCTCGCCGCGCCGATCGCCGTCGCGGCCGACGCGCCGTCGGCCGCCAGCAGCGTCGCTTCGACGGCATTGGTCAGGGCCTGCTTGATCTCCGCGTGGCGCGCGCCGCCACTCGCGGCGATCCGGAGCCGGGCGAGACCGTCGGTGAAGACCTCGCGGCCGTGTACCGGCATCTGCGCGGCGTCGGCGGCGAGGATCTCGTCGGCGACGGTGCGGATCGCCGGGACCGCACGACCGAGTTCGCCCATGAAGCGGGCGCCGTCCTCGCCGGCGAGGAAGCGCAGCAGGGTCAGCGCCGCCGCCTTGTTCCGCGCGGTCGACGACACGCACCAGGCGGTCATCGCCAATGCGGTATCGCGATTGCCGGCGGGGCCCCGCGGCAGGGGGAGGACGTCGTAACGGAACCCGCCGAACTCCTCGCGCAATGCCTGCACGCTCCAGCGCCCGGTCGGCCCGACCATCGCGATGGTGCCGCGACCGAAGCGATGCCGCGGCGTCGAGTGGATCTCGGGCTGCGCAAAGGGCGGGTGCGAGCCGTCGGCCCGCAATGCGACCAGGAACTCCAGCGCGCGCGCCGCAGGCCCGTCGGCCAATGCGCTGCGCACGAGGCCGCCCGCCTGCGGGTCGACGGGCGCGAGCAGATCCCCGCCGGCCTGCCAGACCCAGGGTAGGAAGGCCTGCACCCAGAGATTGCAGAGCAGCCCGTATCGCTCGACCTCGCCGTCCTGCGTCCGCACGGTGAGGCGGCGGGCATACTCGCGCAACCGTTCCCAGGTCCACTCCTCGTCGCTCGGACGCGCCAGCCCCGCCTGCTCGAACGCGGCGACGTCATAGAAGAAGACGTAGGGCGTGCAGTCCTTCGGCAGCCCGTAGAGGCGGCCGTCGCGCCGCAGGGCCTCGAGCGTCCGCGGGAACCAGCGGTCGAGATCGACGCCGGCGGCCGCCAACGACTCGTCGAGGGGCTCCAACGCGGCGGCGTCGCGGTAGCCGTCGAGGGCCTCGTAGCTGATCGCGAAGACGTCAGGGGCATCCCCCGCGGCGATCAGGGTCCGCAGGGTCTCCTCCTCCTGGCTGGCCTGCAGCTTTCGGACCTCGATCTCGGGATGCCGCTCGGCGAAGCGCTGGAGGAGCGGGTCGAGCCAGTGGTAGTCCTCGAACCAGGGGAGCAGACGGACGACCGCACGGCCGTCGGAACTGCTTGCAGGCGTGGGCTTTCCGCAGGCTGCCGTACAAGCGACGACACCGAGCAGGACTAGCGCGATACGGTGATACCGTATTTTCACCACGTCGATCCCCCGCATCTTGGGAGAGCGACCCGCGGAGTCAAGCGCGGAGCACAAGTCCTCTTCGCGGCGGCGGATCGGAAGCACCCGGACCGGGCTCGCGCGCGGGCCTCCCGACCCGCGAAGGATCGGCAACGCGCGAGCCTTCGCGGTCCTCAGAGGTAGCTCAGCACGATCTGATCGACCGAGGGCAGGAGGCTCGCGCCCGGCGTCACGGTGAAGCGGATGCGGTACTGGAGGAAGGGCTTGCCGTCGCAATCGTCGAGGTTCGCCGTCCAGGCGCTCGCGGTCTGGCCGAACGCGTCGCGGGCGCTGCGGTACTCGATCGCGAGGCTCGAGCCCGCCGGGACGGAGCTCGACACGAGCGCGGAATGCCAGTCGATCTGGGCCACGGGCGCCGTGATCCAGCGGGAGTAGGCGACGCTCTCGACCCGCACGAGTTCGAATTGGAAGTCGTAGTAGGTGTTGTCGCCGAACGCCGCGGTGGTCGTGGAATAGGGGTCCAGCGGGCTGCCGGGCTGGCCATGACGGATCACCCGCGCGTTCGGCTGCGGCGAGGACTGGGCCATCAGGTAGACGCGCATGCCATTGGCGCCGTTCGCCGCGGGGTCGTGCGGCGTACGGAAGTCGACGAGCAGGCTGTCGATGCCGTTCCAGGCGAAGGGCCGGATCCCCGGGAGCGGCAGGTAACCGTCGGCGCGCAGCTGCTGCGGGTCGATCGCGTAATCGCCGCGGAAGACGCGCTGCGGTGTGTCCATGGGTTTCACATTGCCGGCGAAGTCCAGACCGAGCCCCGAGTTCGGGAAGCGCGGCAATGCCGACCATGGATCGATCGAGTAATCCGGCACCACGTGGCTGTGCGCGAGATCGATCGAGACGTCGTGCAGCAGATCGGCGACGACGCGCGCCTCGGGTCGCCAGCGGATGGCCACGACCAGCTCGGGCTCGCCCGTCGAGCGGAGGTCCGCGGCGCGGAACACGGACTGCGAGCGGACCCCATGGGGATTGAACGGACCCCACAGGGGCTGGCCGAAGACGGTGCCACCCTGGGGCGCGCCGTCGACGACGCGCGTGCGCGCCGGAGCGGCCTGCACCCGTCCGCGCACGCTGCTGTCGAAGTTGCCGCTGAGACCCATGGCGAGCGGATCCCCGAAGTCCTCCACCAGCACGCGGGCGCTGGTCCACACGACGCTGCTCTCGCCGTCGCTCGTGAGCAGGGGCGACGGTGCGCTCCAATCGACCACCACGGATTGCAGGTAGATCGTCAAGCCGACCGGCGCCCGCGCGTCGACGGGGAAACGCGCCGTGCGGAACCCTCCGCTGCCGATCGGCCCCGCGTCGAGCACGCCGAACAGTGGGGTGAGCCCGAGGTGGAAGGTCCGGTCGAAGAGTCGCGAGGGACCACCGGAGACGTCGAACAGGGTGAGCGAGGGCAGACCGGCCGGTCCGAAGAGGACGAGGTCGAGGGCCTGACCCTGGAGCACGTAGGGGCTCACGCGCAGGTCGGGAGACTGTGCCGTGGACACCGCCGCGAGTGCGGCGAACGTGACGGCGATGCGATGGATCGACATGGAGGAATCTGACGGAGTGGGTTTCGGATGGGCGCGGAGGAGACGGCGTCGGCGCGCCGGATAGCCGACCCCCGCGCACCCGTAACGGCAGAGGGGGGTCGCGGATACAAGCGACGCCCTCCCATGGCAGCCCGCCGACCCAAGTCCGTCGCGCCGATCGCGAGCTCGCGCGCTCGTTACTCGCCACACCCGGCCCTCGCGATGGAGGCCACCGCGAAGGCGAAGCTGCTCACGACGAGCGGCAGGAGCTTCGAGCAGTGGGTCGCGCTCGCGCGCCGTGCGGGCGCCGCGGGCCACCGCGACCTTAAGCGCTGGCTGCACGACGAGCACGGCCTCGGTTCGCGGACCGCGTGGTGGATCGCGAGCGCGGCGCTCGGTGTCGACGAGCCCGACTACACGGCGCCGGAGCAGTTGGTCGACGCGCTCTATGCGGGACCCCGCGCGGCCCTGCGGGCGCTGCACGAACGCCTCGTCGACGAGTTCCTCGCGCTGGGCGACGACGTGATCGTCACCGCCTGCAAGACGATGGTGCCCGTCTATCGCAAGTTCGTCTTCGCCGAGCTGCATCCCGTGCGCGACGGCGTCGAGGTGCAGCTCGCGCTCGGCGAGACGCCCGTCGGCCGACGACTGGTTCGCGCGAAGGGCCGCGTGGCCGACGACCGCATCACGCACGCGGTGCTCGTCGAGCACGAGGACGCGATCGATGAGCTGCTTCGGGACTGGTTTCGGGCCGCATATGCAGCCGGTGCGAAGCGGGTGCTGCGCTCGGCGGCGATCGACGTCCCCGACACGCTCGTGACCGCGCTGCGTCGCTCGAAAGCCGCGACCGCCACGTGGCAGACCTTGACCCCGGCCATGCAGCGCGCGTTCGTCACCTGGATCGGCGACGCGAAGCAGGAGGCGACGCGCGCGAAGCGGGTCACGCTCGCGATCGAGAAGCTCGCGGCGGGTCATCGCAAGGTCTACTGACCAGGCAGGGCGACGAAACGCATCTGCGCACCGTCTGGGCGCTGCGGAGCTCCTTTTTCCGCCCGCGCGTGAAAACCGCATTCGGAGTGCTCCGGGCTCGCGATCGCCGCGTGAAGCCCGCGCGTGGATCGGGTAGATCGAGCCCGCCCTGGAGGTCGACCACCGACGCACAACCATGACGGCAGACACGAGATCCGGACCGGCCACCCGCTCCTCTCGCGACGACCTCTCCCGCCTCGCCGAGCGCTGCTATCCCGAGCTCCGGCGGCTGGCCGAACGCTGCCTCTCGCGGGAGCGCCGCGGTCACACGCTTCAGCCCACGGCGCTGGTCCACGAGACCTTCCTGCGGCTCTGTCGTCAGGACGCGGTGCGCTGGGAGGACCGCATGCAGTTCCTGCGGCTGGCCGCCGCGATGATGCGGCGCATCCTCGTCAATCACGAGCGCGATCGGCGCCGCCTCAAGCGCGGCGGCAGGGCGCAGCGACTCGAGCTCGCGGACGTCCCTGCCGGTCAGGGCACGGCGGGGATCGATCTGCTGGTCATCGAGGAGGCACTCGCGGAGCTCGAGCGCATCGATCCCCGCAAGGTCGAGGTGGTGCAGCTCCGGTTCTTCGCCGGGCTCGATCTCGTCGAGACGGCGGCGGCACTCGACATCTCGGTGGCCCAGGTGAAGCGCGATTGGGCACTCGCGCGCGCCTGGCTCGCGCGCGCGCTCGGCGCCGGAGACGGTTCGTGAGCGCACGTGGCCAGGAGGCGCTCGATTGGGCGCTGCTCGAGGCGGCGTTCGAGGAGGCCCGCCGGCTCGATCCTGAACAACGCGCGGCGTTCGTCGCGCGATTGGGCGCGGGCGATCGGCGGTTCCACGACGAGCTCAGTTCGCTGCTCGCCGCCGCCGAGCGAGGGGATGCCCGTCTGGACGAACCGCTCGCCGGCGACGCGGGCCGGGTCGTGCGCACGCTCGCCGGACTCGAGACCGGTCCGGTCGGCACGACGATCGACGGCAACCGCGTCGAAGGGGTCGTCGCCACGGGTGGAATGGGCACGGTCTACCTCGCGCTGCGCGACGGCGATCCCAATCGCCCGGTCGCCCTCAAGCTCCTGCATGCGCGCGTCGCGACCGACGATCTGTTGGCGCGCTTCCGCGCCGAGAGCGAGGTGCTCGCCTCGCTCGAACACCCGAACATCGCTCGCTTCGAAGGCAGCGGGGAGACCGCCGACGGTCGCCCCTACTACCTGATGGAGCTGATCGACGGCCGGCCCATCACCGAGCACTGCGACGAGTCCTGCCTCGATGTGCCGGCGCGCATCGCGCTCTTCGCCAAGGTCTGCGACGCCGTCGCGCACGCGCACCGCAACCTGGTGGTGCACCGCGACCTCAAACCGGCCAACGTGCTCGTCGACCGGAGGGGTGAACCCCATCTCGTCGACTTCGGCATCGCCAAGGTCCTGCGCGGGACGGACACGCGCGATCCGCAGACGCAGATCATGACGCCGGAGTACAGCAGTCCGGAGCAGGCACGCGGCGCACGCGTCTCGACCGCGACCGACGTCTACTCCCTCGGCGTCATGCTCCACGAGCTGCTCACGGGGCGATTGCCGTGCCTGCGCGACGGCGAGCCTCAGCGTGCGAGCGTGAGCCTGGGCCGCCTCCGGTCGGAAGAGCTCGCCGCGGTGGCGGCCGCACGACAGACCACCGTGACGCGGCTCGCGAAGGCCCTCCGCGGCGATCTCGACCGCCTGCTGGAGTGCGCACTCGCCGAGGACCCGTCGCGCCGCCCCGCGACCGCGGAGCGCTTCGCCGACGACCTGCGCCGGCATCTCCGCGGTGAGACCATCTCGGCGCGCGGCAACCACCTCGCCTACCGCATCTCCAAGTTCGTCCGCCGTCATCGCGCCTCGCTCGCCGCGAGTGCCGCGGTGCTGATCGCCTTGGGGCTCGGCCTGATCGTCGCCTCGTGGCAGGCTCGCGTGGCACGGGCCGAAGCCGCCCGCGCCCTGGCGGTGACGAACCTCCTCGTCGATGTCCTGGGCACCGCGGCACCCGATCCCCAGACGGGAGCCCTCCCGCGGAGCTTCGTCGACCGCGCCCGTGAGAGCGTCGCCCAGCGACCGGGGCTCGACCCGAACTCACGCGGGACGCTGCTCGCCGCCATCGCGCGGCTCTACCACCGCATCGGCGCGTACGACGCCGCACAGGCGCTCTTCGCGGAGTCGATCCCCTTGCTCGCGCGGGGCGGTGCGGCCAACGAGCGCACCGTGCTCACGGCGGGCACGCTCGCGGCGTTCAACCACATCATCGCCGGCGACTTCGACGCCGCCGAGCGATCCCTCCTCGAACTCCGGCCGCGTGCGGAGTCCCTCGGCGACCAGGGAATCCTCGGCGAGATCGCAGCGGGGCTCGCGGAGATCCTGCGGCAGCGCGGCGATTTCGAGGGCGCCATCGAGATGGCAACGCGCGCGTTCGAGCTCCGCAGTGCGACCGGCACCGCGACGGTGCGCGAGCTCGTGATCGCCTGCAATCGCATCTCGGCGGCCAACTACGCCCTGCGTCGCTATGCGGAGTCGGAGCGAGCGTGTCTCGAAGCCCTCCGCCTCGTCGACACGAACCCCGGCATGGAGCCGGCGGTCCGCGCACGCGTGCTCCACAACCTCGGCTGCGTGGATCTGCGCTTGCACCGCTTCGAGGCCGCGGATGCGCGGCTCACCGAGGGACTCCTGCTCCGGGAGGCATCCTTCGTGGACGGGCATCCGGATGTCGCCGAGTCCCTGCACGCCCTCGGGCTGCTGCGCCTCGAGAGCGGTGCATTCGCCGCCGCCGAGGCGCTCTTCGCGCGCGAGGTCGAGCTGCGCGAGCGGCTGACCCCGCGCCATTGGTTCGTCGACGATGCCCGCTCGCGACTCGGCGACGCGCTCCTGCGCCAGGGCCGCGTCGACGACGCGCAGCCGCTCCTCGAGGCGAGCCACGCGCGCCTCGTCGAGGAGATCGGCGCGGACCACGAGCACACCATCGAGGCCGCCGAACGTCTGGATCGAATGCGGGCTGCCCGGGGCCGCTGATCCTCAGCGGTACTCGGCGACGAAGATGTCCGCGCTGAATCCGTCCAGGACGACGGGCGCCTCCTGCGTCGCGAGGAAGACGTTGCCCCGGTCGTCGACGGCCAAGCGCTGTCCCGCCACGCTGGTCGCGCCGGCATTGCGCGCGTCGATGGCGCCGCTCGGGAGCACCCACGCGCCGCGCACGCGCTCCGAGACGAAGAGCTGGTTGGGCCGCCCCTCATCGGCCCAGGCCACGACGAGGTGACCGCCGGGTCCGGAGCACGCGACGAGGTCGCCCACGTCACGGTCGCCGAGCGAGAGGAACGGTCCGGTCGAAGTGGGAATCGTCCAGACACCCTCGGCGCTGCACTCGGCATACGCGACCCGCGTCCGTCCATCGGAGAGGTAATAGAGGGCGGTGCACGAGCCGTCCTCGTGCGCCACGATCTGTCCCCCCCAGCTGTCGCTGTCCGCCGGACTGACGGCATCCGCGAAGCTGCCCGGGTGTTGCCAGGTGCCGCCGATGCCGCGGCTGACCAGCCGGCGACTCCGCTGGCCGTCGAACTCGCTCCACGAGGCGAAGACGTCGCCGGCATCGTTCATCGCGAGATCGATCTCCTCCATCTCCGTCGTGAGCGCGAGGCTCGGCGTGTCGATCGCCGGATGCGTCCAGGTCCCATTGCGCCGCTCGCTCAGGAGCAGGAGCCGCGTGCTGCCCACGGCGACCGAGTTCACCCCGCGGGTCCAGAGCACGCAGCTGTCGCCATCCGCGCCCAGCTCGAACTCGAACTCGCTGACGTCCGCGAACGCCGGCGAGAAGGCGTCCTGGATCGATGCCGGCACCGACCAGGTACCGGCGACGTACTCGGCCGAATAGAGCCGCCTCTGCACCCCGTCGAACTGGGTCCAGACGACGAGCGTCCGCCCGTCAGCGACCATCTTCACATCGACGGCGTCGACGTTGCCGCCGACCGGACTCAGCGCCTCGTTGATGCTCGCCGGCCTGTGCCACTGGCCGTTCCGCCGTTCCGCTCCGTACAGGGTCTGGCCACGACCGCTGACCGACTGCACCCAGCACACGACCACGTCGCCGTTCGCAGCCGCAGCGACCACCGGCTGCTGTGTCGGATCCGTGCCGACATCGAGCTTGTCGGTGGCCTCATCGGGGATGCTCCAGACCCCGCCACGGCGCTCCGCGACGTAGATGCCCCAGCTCACCCCGTTGTGCTGCTGGAACGCCACGACGCAGTCGCCGTCGCCGCTCGCGGCCACCGCGACCCCGTACGCGTCGTGCGACAGCACGTTGAGCCGATCGGAAGGATCGTCCGCGTGATGCCACTGGCGCGCGCGCACGCGCACGCCGTCGACATCGGCCGTGCCGACGCTGCCGTTCGCGCCGTCGAGCTGCACCGTTCGTCCCGCAGGTGGGCTCACCACGCTCACCGAATAGGGAGTCCCGGCCGGATACCAGTCGGGGAAGGCGAAGCTGCCGTCGCTCGCGACATCCATCTCGACCTGGCCGTTCAGGGCCACGCGTACGGTGTCCCCGCCGAGACCGCTGACGCTCCCGCCGATCGCGTAGCCCGGCTCCAGCACCACCGCGACGCCGCCGCCCAGGTCGGCGACTTCACCGGCAGCGCGCTCGATCGTGGCCGCCGTGCGATCGGGGCGCGCCACGAGCGTCACCGCATACGGGTCATCGCGGTGCAGCACCGTGGCGAAGACGAACTCCCCGTCGCCGTCGACGCTGAGCTGCTCCGCGCCGTTGAGCTGCAGGACGAGTGAGCCGGAGCCCAATCCGCTCACCGTGCCGTGCACGCGGTAGCTGTCGTGGTCGCCGAAACAGGACTGCAGCACCGCGAGCGCGGCGAGTGCGAGACCGGTTGCGACGTAGGGCGCGCGCGCCGGCGCACGCCGTCCTTCGAGTTGAAGCCTGGACATCGATTCGTGGTTCTCCTGACCGTTTCCCTCTCGTCGCGTGCGCCTCTCCGAGCGCATGCGCGCGGTCTGACATGACCGCGTGAGCGCCAGAGCACCGAAGCACGACGCCGCGGCTCGGACCGCGCGAGATTCCCGTCCTTGGATGCCGGTTGTCGGCGCACGCGACACCGGCCTGTCGCGTCGCGCGACGCGCCCTTCCGACCTCGGGCGCAGCGGGCTACCGTCCCTCGCTCGCGATGTCGGGCTTCCGCTTCCTCCACGCCGCCGATCTGCATCTCGACAGCCCCATGCGCGGGCTCGAGCGCTACGACGGCGCACCGCTCGCGTCGCTCGCGGGCGCGACGCGGCGGGCATTCGAGAACCTGGTGCAGCTCGCGCTCGACGAGCGCGTCGCGTTCGTCGTGATCGCCGGAGACGTCTTCGACGGCGATTGGCGTGACTTCAACACGGGGCTCTTCTTCGCCGCGCAGCTCCGTCGGCTCGGCGATGCGGGCATCCGCGTCTACCTGCTGGCGGGCAACCACGACGCCGCGGGACAGATGACGAAGTCCCTGGAGCTCCCCGCGAACGTCATCGGCTTCCCGACGGCACGCCCGCAGACCGTGGTCGACGAACCGACCGGCGCGGTGCTCCACGGCCAGGGCTTCGCCACGCGCGCGGTCGAGCAGGACCTCGCGGCGCAGTACCCCCTCGCACGACCCGGCGCGTTCAACATCGCCGTGCTGCACACCGCTCTCGAGGGTCGCGCGGGACACGATCCCTACGCGCCATGCTCCCTCGCGACGCTCCTGGCGAAGGGACATCAGTACTGGGCGCTCGGTCACGTGCACGCGCGCGAGGTCGTCGCCGAATCGCCGTGGGTCGTGTTCCCCGGCAATCTCCAGGGTCGACACCTGCGCGAGACCGGGAGCAAGGGCGCCACGCTGGTTGAGGTCGTCGACTGTGCGGTCGTCACCGTCGAACACCGCGCGTGCGACGTGCTCCGGTTCGCGCTCGCGACGGTCGCCGTCGATGGGACGCGCACCAAGGAGGCCGCGCTGGATCGCGCACGGCTGGCGCTCGCACGCGCGCGCGATGACGCGGCCGGAAGGCCGCTGGTCGCGCGCGTCGAGCTGAGCGGACGATGCGATGCCGATGCCCTGCTCCGTCGCGACCGCGACGCTGCGCTGGCCGCCCTGCGTGATCACGGCAATGCGCTCGGTGAGGTCTGGGTGGAGGGACTCCGCCTCACGACGGCGCCGCACTCGACGCACGACGGCAAGGATCTCGTCGAGGCGCTCGCACTCGACGATCCCGCGCTGCGCGAGGCCGTGCTCGCCGAATTGCTCGACGGCGATGCCGCCACCCTGCTCGAGCTCGCGGCCGAACCCGGCGAGGATCGCGAGGGGTTGCTCCGCGGTCTGCTCGACGAGGCGCGCGACCTCGCCGTACGCCGGCTCCTGGACGCCGCGGCGAACCGTGGTCGAGGAGCGCGGCCGTGAGGATCGACCGACTCGAGCTGCGGCGTTTCGGGCGCTTCACCGACGTGACGATCGATCTCGCCCAACGGGTGACCGCGTCGGGCGCCGAAGGGCTGCATGTCGTCTACGGCCCGAACGAGGCCGGCAAGAGCACCGCGCTCCGCGCGCTGGGCGACGTGCTCTTCGACTATCCCGTGCGCAGCACCGACGACTTCCTCCACGAGAAGTCGGAGCTACGGCTCGGCGCGACGCTGCGCGCACGCGACGGTCGGGTCCTGTCGTTCGTGCGCCGGAAGGCCAACAAGCAGCCGCTCTGGGATGCGAGCGAATCCACGCCGCTCGCCGGCGACGCGCTCACGCCCTTCCTGCACGGCCTCGACCGCGACGAGTTCGAGCGCGTGTTCGGACTCGATCACGTGCGCCTGCGGAGCGCCGCCGATGCGCTCCTCGAACAGGGCGATGGCGCGACGGCCGCGATCGTCGGCAGCGGCCTCGGCATCCCCGAGCTGAGGAGCGTGCTCGACGGTCTGCGCAGCGAGGCCGACGCGACGTGGTCTCCCCGCGCGCGGAACCGGCCGGTCAACGAGCAGCAGAAGCGGCTCGCCGCGACGGAGAAGGAGCTGCGCGAGCTCGCCGTGCCGGGCACCCGCTGGCAGTCGTTGCGCGAGACGATGCGCGACGCCGAGCGCCGGCTCGCCGAGGCCCGTGACGGCGAGGCGGCGCTCGTCGCGCGGCGCGAGGCCCTCGCCAGGATCGCGCGCGTGCGCGATGCCGTCACGACGCGTCGCATCGCGCGCGAGCAGCTCCCGTCGGGCATCGTGATCCCACCGCTCGACGAGAGCTTCACGACGCGACGCGCGGCGCTGGATCGCAGGCTCGCGGAGCTCTCCGGTGCGTCGGCGAGCGCGCGGCTGCGGCTCGACGATCTCCGCGAGCCGCTCGTCGAAGCGACGCGGTCGGGAGACCTGCTGCCGTTCGCCCGAGAAATCGCCGCGCTCGGCGACGACGACGCGACGACGAGGAAGGCGCTCGCGGATCTCGTCGAGCTCGAGCAGGAGCTCGCCCGGCGCCGCGTCGAGCGCGATCGCCTTGCGGCGGCGCTGGGAATCGGCGTCGACGAGGCGAGCCTCGCCGCGCTGCGCGCGAGTCTGCGGCGTCACGCGGAGGACCCGTCGCTCGCACGCGCGGTGAAGGACGCGCAGAAGCTGGGCGATCCTGCGCTCGACGCCCTGGATCGCGAACAGGCGCGCGCCGAACTCGCGCGCGAGCGTCGCACGCTCACCGAGCGGCTCGCGTCGCGGAGCGCCGCCGCGCTCGGACTCGAGGCGTTCGATGCACTCGTGCTCCCCGACCAGGACTTCCTCGACGGGCTTCGTCAGCAGCTCGCGCGCTGCGACGACGAGCTGCGTCAGCTCGAACGGCGGCGCCTCGAACTCGAGGTCGCCGAGACCCGCCTCCTCGCGGAGCTCGAATCGATCAGGAGCGAGGGTCGGTTGCCGTCGGACGGCGCATTGCCCGAGGCGCGCCGTGTGCGCGACGAGCTGTGGCACCTCGCGCGACGCGCGTGGTTGCACGGGGACGAGGTCGCCGGGTCCGCCGCCGCGCTCGATGGCGAACGCGCGTTGCCCGACGCCGTCGAACATGCGATGCGTCGCGCCGACCAGGTGGTGGACACGCTCCGCGCCGAGGCCGAACGCCTCGCGGCACTCGCGGCATCGACACGCGAGCTCGAGGACTGTCGTCACGAGCAGCGGCTCACGCGCGAGCGCGCCGCGGCGCTGAGCGCGGAACGCAAGGCACGCGCCGACGCGTGGGACGCCGCGTGGCGCGAGCTCGGTCTCGTTCCACCGGCGCCCGGACGGGAGCGGGAACTTCGGACCGTGAAGGACGAGGTCTCCGGGCTCCTCGCACGCGAGCGCGCGCTCGAGCGCGAACACGAGAAGAGCCGCGCACGGATCGAGACGGCGCGCAGCGCCCTGCTCCGCGCGCTCGACGCCGAGCCGTCGCTCGGGTTCTCCGCCCTCCTCGAGCTCGCCGAGGCGGAGCTCGCGCGCGTGCAGGGCGGCGAGAAGCTGCGTGCCGAGCACGAGGCCTGCGCGGGTCTGGCGCAGCGCATCGACGCGATCCGCCGCGACGCTGCGGACTTCGCCGCGCGCACGCACGCGCTCGCCGCACGCGTGGCGCCCGATCTGCTCGAGCGCCGGCCCACGGTCGTCTGCGCCGAGCTCACGCGTCGCCTCGTCGAGCAACAGCGGGCGGAGGCCCAGCGGGCGACCCTCGACGAGCAGTTGAAGAAGCAGCTCGCGGACCTGCGCGAGTTCGAGGGCCAGCTCGCCGCGGCGACGCAGCAGCAGGCTGCTCTCTGTCGCGAGGCCGGTGTCGCGGACGCCTCGCTGCTGGGTCAGGCGGAGAGCCTCGCCCGCGCCGAGCGCGAGCTGCGACGCGAAGGGCCACCCGACGAACTCGAGCGGCTCGTCGACGGGCACGCCTCGCTCGATCTGGCCGCTGCGCTGGTGGCACTCGAGGAGCCGCTCCGCGAGGCGAGGGCCAAGGTCGAGTCGTGCACCGCGGCCTGGCTCGAGGGGCGCCGCGAGTTCGAAGCCGTCGACGGCACCTCACGCGCGGCGCGCAAGGCCGAAGAGCGGGCCGCTCTGCGCGCGGAGCTGCGGCTGTCGATCGAGCGATACCTGTGCTCCGCGTTGGCCGCGCGGCTGCTCGGCGCGGGTCTCGAGCGTTATCGCGAGCTGCACGCCGCTCCGGTGCTCGCCTTCGCGAGCCGCCACCTCGCCGGTCTCACGCGCGGTCGCTTCACGACCGTGACGACGGATCTCGACGACGCGGGTCGGGCCTTCGTCCGCGTGCGTGCCGCGGCGGAGCGACGCGCGCTCACCGCCGAACAGCTCAGCGACGGCACGCGCGATCAGCTCTGCCTCGCCCTCGTCCTCGGCTCGCTCGAGCATCGCTCACGACACACCGAGGCGATGCCTCTCGTGCTCGACGACGTCCTCGTCCACTTCGACGACGAGCGTTCGCTCGCCGCGCTCGAGGTGCTCGCGGAGTTCAGCGCGAGCACGCAGGTGCTGCTGTTCACGCATCACGGCCGCATCCGCGAGCAGGCCGCCGCGCTCGGCGCCGCGCGCGGCGTGTTCATCCATCACCTCGGGACGTGAGCGCGGCGGCGAGGCGAGCGCGCGCGGCGGCATCGAAGCGCTCGTGGCGGCCGTCGAAGCAGCGGAAGAGCCCCGGGTCGATCGAGTTCGGTCCCTGCTCGTGGCATTGACGCACGAAGTGGGCGAGGTGGTCGAGCGCCCGCGCATCGGGCATGCCGTGCAGGGGATGCACGACGACCATGTGACGGTGCGGCACCGCGAGGAGCGCACCGTGCGGACCGAGGCAGTCGCGATGATGCGCCAGGAGCAGCGCGTGGCTCGCCGCGAAGTAGTCGCCCTTCCCCGAGTGGAGGAACACGACGGGCAGCTGGTGATCGACCCGCACGCGCGCCGGCGGACAGAACTGCAGGACGTTCTCGAGGGCACAGGTGAAGAGTCGATCGACCGGCACGGCGAGCCTTGCCACGTCGTCCCAGGTCAGCGCGCGGATGTCCTCGGGGAGATCGAGCACGAGCGTCGTCGCGAGACCGGGGAGGTCCTCGCGTTGCGCGATCTGGGGGAGGACGGCGAGCTGTGCCTTGGGCCAGAGGCGCACCCGCAGCGCGGGCCGCGCGGTCTCGAACGACCCGAGCAGACGCTGCCCGGGCAGCTCACGGCCGACCTCGCCGAGCGTGAGGAGCTTCTCGAAGTGCAGCTCGATCAGGCCCGGCCAGTCGTCGGGCGGCGACGCGTGACAGACCTGGAGCAGGTTGCCGAGTCCGAGCGTCGCCGTGCCCGCGGCCAGTTCGACCTCGACGCAGCCTTCGCCGAAGCGCACGCGATGGCCGCTGCGCGCGAGGGTCGCGCGGACGAGTCCGTCGAAGCGCGCGAACCGGGACTCGTTGAGGAGGGACGCCCACGCCGGGACGCGGGACGGACGGGGATCGGACATGGTCTCGCGGAAGGACGGAACCAGCCGGCGCCGGATCGACCCCGCGGCCGATCGCGCGCACGTGCATCACGTGCGCAGTGCAATGAACCCGGCCGGAAACGCCCGTCGCGAGCCCGGCACCCCGCCCGGGCCGCGCCGCCCCGCTCACCAGCGCGGTTCGACGAGCTGCGCCTCGAAGGCCGCGATCTCCGCGAGCATCGCCTTGCAACGCTCCGGTTCCGCGGCGGCGCGGTCGTCGCGCTCACCGAGGTCCTTCCGCAGGTCGAAGAGCCGGGGCGCGGCCGCCGTGGGCTCACCCTCGTCGTCGCCCTTCGGCGACGCTGCCCGGGCGAGCAGCTTCCAATCACCGCGCCGCGCCGCGACCGGCCCCTTGCTCCCCTGGCTGCGCCAGAACAGCGTGCGCTCCGCGAGCGACGGGACGGCGCCTTGGATGCGCGGGCCCAGGTCGACGCCATCGAGCCGCCAGTCCGGGTCGATCGCGACGCCACAGGCCGCCAGCGTCGTCGGCAGGATGTCGAGCGTGATCACGGGATCGTCCACCACGCTGTTCGCCGGGATGCGACCGGGCCAGCGCATCGCCATCGGCACGCGGATGCCGCCTTCCCAGAGCTGCGCCTTCCGGCCGCGGAGCGGTGTGTTGTTCGCACCGGTCTGCGTCTGGCCACCGTTGTCGTTCGTGAAGACGACGAGCGTGTCCTCCACGAGACCGTGCTCCTCGAGGGCATCGAGCACCCGACCGACCGACCGATCGAGACCGACCATCAGGCCCGCATAGTTGCGGCGCCGCTGCGGCTCGATGTGTGCCACCTTCTCGAGGTCGCCCGAGGCCGGCTGGAGCGGGGCGTGCACCGCATTGAAGGCGACGTAGAGGAAGAAGCGCTCCTTCGCGTGCCGGCCGATGAACTCGACCGCGGCGTCGCCCAACCGATCCGTGACGTAGCCGCCTTCCGGCTGCCGCTCGCCGTTGCGCTGGAGAGCGCGGTCGGGGATCGGGTTCTCGAGCGGGCGGTAGGCGCGCGCACCCATGAGGAAGCCGAAGAACTCGTCGAAGCCGCGGCGGTTGGGGTGGTACTCCGGCGGATAGCCGAGGTGCCACTTGCCGACGAGACCGGTGGCCCGTCCGGCGTCGTGCATGCGATCGGCGACGGTGCGCTCGTCGAGCGACAGCCCGCCCTTCTGATACCCCTGGGGGATGTTGCGCTCGTGACCGAAGCGCTGCTGATAGCGCCCGGTGAGGAGCCCGGCGCGGGTCGGGGAGCACACACATCCCGAGGTGTAGGCGTCGGTGAAGCGCACCCCCTCACGGGCGATGCGGTCGATCTGCGGCGTCAACGGTGCGACGTCGGCGCATGGCTGCGCCTGGAACCCGAAATCCGCATAGCCCGCGTCGTCGCAGAGGATCACGACGACGTTGCGCGCAGCGGCGGGTGCGGCGGCCTCTTGCGCCGGCGCCGCGGCGACGAGGACGAGCGGGAGCAGGGCGAGGACGACCTTCATGGCGGCGGATGCTAGCGCCCTGTGCGAACGGTCCTGTCGCGCCGCGAAGCCGCGGACGATTCGTAGGGTGGATTCCGCTCGGCAATTCCCAGGTCGCCGGCCGAGTTAGCGTGAGCATCCTGGACACGTGCGCCGCTCCACCGCTCCAAGCCGGCGCGCACCGAGGCAACCCACCGCAAGCCAGTTCCGTGCACGCCGAATCCCCATCCGCCCGCAGTGGCACGAGCAAGTTCCGGCCCGGCGAGGCCGTTCCGACCGGCATCGCACTCCTCCGCGATCCGCACCTGAACAAGGGCACCGCGTTCTCGGATGCCGAGCGCGATGCGCTCGGTCTCCGCGGACTGCTGCCGCCGCACGTGTTCTCGGAGTCGGAGCAGGAGGAGCGCGTGCTCGCGCAGGTGCGTCGCGGCGCGACCGACCTCGACAAGTACATGGCGCTGTCCGCGCTGCAGGAGCGCAACGAGACGCTCTTCTTCCGCATCCTCTACCGTCACCTCGACGAGATGATGCCGATCGTCTACACGCCCACGGTCGGTGAGGCCTGTCAGAAGTTCGGGCACATCTATCAGCGACCGCGCGGACTCTTCGTCTCCATCGACGATCGCGGCCGCATCGAGAGCGTGCTGCGCAACTGGCCGGTGCGCGACGTGAAGGTCATCGTGGTCACCGATGGCGCGCGCATCCTCGGGCTCGGCGATCTCGGCGCGAACGGCATGGGCATCCCCGTCGGCAAGCTCGCGCTCTACACCGCCTGTGCCGGCATCGAGCCGCGGACCTGCCTGCCGATCACGCTCGACGTCGGGACGAACAACGAGAGCCTGCTCGCCGACCCGATGTACATCGGCCTGCGTCGCCACCGCGCCGACGGCGCGGAGTACGACGAGTTCATCGAGGAGTTCGTCGAGGCGGTGCAGGCGGTCTTCCCGAGCGTGCTCCTGCAGTTCGAGGACTTCGCGAACAACCACGCGTTCGAGCTGCTGCAGCGCTACCAGGACCGGCTCTGCTGCTTCAACGACGACATCCAGGGCACGGCTTCGGTCGCGCTCGCGGGCATCCTGGCGTCGCTGCGCATCACGGGGATGCGTCTCGCCGACCACCGCTTCCTCTTCCTCGGCGCCGGCGAGGCCGGCATCGGCATCGCGGACCTGATCGTGTCCGAGCTGGTCGACGGCGGGATGGCCGCCGACGAGGCGCGCAAGCTCTGCTGGTTCTGCGACTCGCAGGGGCTCGTGGTGAAGTCCCGCTCGCACCTGGCCGCGCACAAGCTGCCGTATGCGCACGAGCACGCGTGGACCGACAACCTCCTCGACGCGGTGCGCGCCCTGCGGCCGACCGCCCTCATCGGCGTCTCGGGTCAGGCGCAGAGCTTCACCGGCCCGATCGTGACGGCGATGGCGGAGCTCAACGAGCGGCCGATGGTCTTCGCGCTCTCGAACCCGACCTCGAAGGCGGAGTGCACGGCGCGTCAGGCCTACACGTGGACCGCTGGCCGCGCGATCTTCGCCAGCGGCAGCCCGTTCCCGGCGGTCGAGATCGAGGGGCGCACGCTGGTGCCCGGTCAGGGCAACAACAGCTACATCTTCCCGGGCGTCGGCCTCGGCGTGATCGCGAGCGGCGCGACGCGGGTCACCGAGGAGATGTTCCGCGCCGCGGCACGCACGCTGGCGAAGGAGACGAGCAAGGCCGAGCTCGAGAGCGGGTGCCTCTACCCCTCGCTCGCCCGCATCCGCGACGTCTCCGCCCGCATCGCGTGCGCCGTCGCCGAAGTCGCGCACGCGCGCGACCTGGCCACGGTGGCTCGGCCGCATGAGCTGTTGCCGGCCGTGAAGGCGCGGCAGTACCACCCCGAGTACCACCGCTACGCCTGAGCGAGCCAAGGCCAGCGCGGGTCGACCGGCGCCTTGACCCGGCGGCGCGCGCCGCTATTGGTTGGCCACCCAACCAAGAGCCGGCGCCCGCGGGAGCGGAGCCGGAACCCGCATGTCGCCCGCCTCCGACACCCGAGAGAACCTCATCGCCGCCGCGATGGAGCTGTTCACGCTCCAGGGCTACGCCAACACCGGCCTCGCCCAGATCGCACGCAAGGCCGGCGTCCTGCCCGGCTCGCTCTACTACTTCTTCCCCACGAAGGAGGACCTGCTCCATGCGACGCTCGAACGCCGCAAGGAGCTGCTGCAGAGCGAGGTGCTCGATCCGATCTGGAGCCGCATCGACGATCCGATCGAGCGCGTCTTCGGTCTGCTGAAGGGCTACCGGCAGATGCTCGAGATGACCGAGTTCTGCCACGGCTGTCCCATCGGCAATCTCGTGATCGAGGTCGGCGAGACGCATCCGAACGCGCGGCGCCTGCTCGTCCAGAACTTCGAGAACTGGCTCGACGCGATCGAGCGGTGCTTCGCCGCCGCGGCGAACCGCCTGCCGCAGGAGACCGACGCGCGTCAGCTCGCGGTCTTCGTGCTCGTGACGATGGAGGGCGCCGTGATGCTCGCGCGCGCCTACCGCAACTTCGAGGCGTACGACGCCGCCGTCGTGCAGCTCCGCGACCACGTGGAGCGTCTCCTGGCCGAAGGCACCGATCGCGCCCGCGACGTGCCGCACCGCAGCAACCCCACGAGGAAGTCCGATGAAGCCCGCCGCCGTCGCAACGCCTGACCCGACCGATGCCGCCGCGAAGTCCGCGACCGGCAAGACCCTGAGCGCGTGGTATGCCGAGCTCGACGCCCTCGGCGGCGTGAGCGCCGGCCGTCGCGAGCTGGTGAACCACGTCTACGCCGCCACCGACAAGGACGAATGGTGGGCGACGACGATCGTCGTCGAGTACGAGAAGGCCCGCGGTGCGGCCGAGAAGGACGGCCGGCCGAAGGGCTACTCGATCTGCTCGACCAAGACTATCACCGCACCGCTCGCGACCGTGTTCGCGGCGTTCGGCGATGCGAAGACGCTCGATGCGTGGCTCGGGCCGGACTCGAAGGTCGCGTTCACCGACGGCGGTGCGCTGAGCAACGGCGACGGCAACCGCGCGACCTTCACCCGGATCCGCACCGACAAGGACCTGCGGCTCGACTGGCAGGCCGAGGGCCTCGCGCCGGGCACCCAGGTCGAGGTGCTCTTCGCCGACAAGGGCAAGGGCAAGACGGGCATCACCCTGAACCACACGCGCATCCAATCCCGTCGCGATGCCGATGCGCTGCGCGCCGGCTGGGCGTCGGCCCTCGACGCGTTGAAGACGCACCTGGAGTCCCGATGAGCCGCGTCGCCGTGATCGCCGCGATCCTCGCGGGCGCCGGCGCGCAGGCCATGGCCGGCGCGCCGCAGGACCAGGCTCACGCGGCATACCGCGCCCAGATGGCAGCGGCCGAATCGGCGATCCGTCTCGGTGAGTACGCCGAGGCCCGCGCCTGGTTCGACGAGGTCGAGGTCGGGCGACGTGGAGTGGAGTGGCGTTGGCACGATGCCGCGCTCGACGACTCGCTCGCCGGCGTGACGCTCGCGAGCGACGCGCTGTCGATCGCGACGTCGCCCGTGGCGGATCTCGTCGCCTGCGGCCTTCGCGATGGCACGCTCGAGCTGCGGGATGCCGCCACGCTCGCCGGAATCGCGACCGTGAAGGCGCACACGCTGGCCGTCACGCAGATCCGTTTCGACCGCGACGGCAGGCGGCTCGTGAGCTGCTCGTACGACCGCACGGTCAAGGTTTGGAGCGTGCCCGCGTTGGAGCCGCTGCTCGAGTTCAAGGGCCACGGTTTCCCCGTCGGCGGCGCGGACTTCTCCGCGGATGGCGCGAGCATCGTCTCGTGCTCCTACGAGCGACCCGGCGGCGACGTCGTGGGCACGGTGCACGTGTTCGGCGCGGGCAGCGGTGTGATCGAGCGGACCCTGAGCGGCGGCCGCAAGCCGCTGGTCGCGCTCGCGGTCTCGCCCGACGGCACGCACGTCGCGACGGCCTCGTGGGACTTCTGCCTCTTCACCTGGCCGATCACCGGCGGCGAAGCGCGGCCCTTCCCGATCCCCGACGAAGGGCTCTACCGGAGCGCCGACGGCCTCGCCTGGAGCCCCGACGGCCGGCTCCTCGCGGGCGCTTCGCGCGACCACACCGCGCGCATCTGGCAGGCTGCGGATGCGACGCTCCTCGCGACGCTGCGCGGCCATACCGACGCCGTGAGCAAGCTCGCGTTCGCGCCGGACGGCGCCGTGCTCGCGACCGCTTCGGCCGATGCGACCCTGCGCCTCTGGAACACGTCGGACTGGTCGCTTCGCGCGCGACTGATCGGTCATCGCGACGACGTCCTCGATCTCGCCTTCACCCGCGATGGCGCGCGGCTCCTGACCGTCGCCCGCGACGGCACGCTCCGCGCCTGGGAACCGCGCGGCGAAGGTTGCGGTGGCCTGCGCGTGCGCGCGTCCCATGCCGCCTACACGGTCCGCTTCAGTCCCGACGGCTTCCGTCTCGCGGCCTGCAGCTACGACGGGCGCGTGTCGGTCTGGAGCGCCATGACCGGCGAGCCGCTCGGCTCGTTCCAGGCGCATGACCCGAGCCAGTCGTGCCACATGCTCGAGTGGTCACCCGATGGACTGTCCCTCGTGACCGGCTCGTATGACAAGACCGCTCGCGTGTTCGACGCCGAGACCTTCGAGGAGCGCGCGCGCCTCGACCACGAGCAGCCGCTGATCTGGCTCGCGATGAGCGCCGACGGCCGACGTCTGGTGACCGGTGGTGGCACGAAGGCGAGCGTGTGGGACCTCGCGCGCCGCGAGCGCCTCGGCAGCTTCGACGGCCACGCCGCTGCCTCGCTCCGCGCCGTCGCCATCACGGCAGACGGGGAGCGTTGCGCCTCGATCGCCGCCGATGGCTCGGCCTTCGTCTGGAACGCCGCGGACGGCACGCAGCTCGCGGACCTCGGCCGCCAGGGCGCCGATCCGCGCGCGCTCGCCTTCCTCGCGGGCGGAGCCGAGCTCGGCGTCGCGGATGGCGCCGGCGTGCTGCCGGGGTTCGACCCGAGCCCGGGCGCCCCGGCGCGCGAACGC
>JADLHO010000113.1 GCA_020848735.1 Planctomycetota bacterium
CCGACCGGTGGGCCTTCCGCTGCCCAGGC
Source organism: Planctomycetota bacterium (assembly GCA_020848735.1). GTDB lineage: Bacteria > Planctomycetota > UBA1135 > UBA1135 > UBA2386 > JACRLW01. Next base: position 30 of record JADLHO010000113.1, read on the forward strand.
GCCGCTTCAGCTTTGCCGTCAGCCCGTAGCCTCTCGCGGCGAACTGCGCTTCGAGGTCGACGAAGAACGGATCACCGGGCTTGACGATGTGAAACGGGTCGAGTGCCCAGAAGGCCTCGTCAGGGTTGGTCGCACGATTCATCCGGACCCCAAGGGGTGAAGAGTCTACGTCGTGCGAACGAGGCCCGACAAACGAGCTCGGCGGGGGCTTGCGGTCGCCCCATGTGCCTGCGGCCACCGCGAGGGCGTACGGCGTCCACTCTCCCGCGATACGCCCACTTCGAAGCCGCGCTCCGGCCAGGCCGCGCCCTACCCCGAAAGCCCCTTCAGCGCGTCCTGCACGAGCTTCCCGTCCGCGAGACCCTTGTACTTCGCCATCCACTCCTTCATGAAGCGGCCGGTGTCCTTGCCGCCCGTGTAGCCGATCGCGGCGGCGAGCTCGCGGACCTTGTCCGAGACCTCGTCCGCGCTCATCTGGCGGGGCAGGTAGCTCGTGATCGTGTCGATCTCGGCCTGTTCCTTCTGGGCGATCTCGAGACGGCCGGCGGTCTTGGCCTGGGCGACGGTGTCGGCGCGGGTCTTGACCGCCTTGTGCAGGATCGCGAGCTCCTCGTCGTCGGGCAGGTCGTCGACCTGCTGGTCGATCGCCTTCCGCTTGAGCTCGCTGATCAGCATGCGCAGCACCTCGAGGCGCGGCTTGTCGCCGCTCTTCATCGCTGCCTTCATGTCGGACGTGATCTTCGCGAGGTAGGTCGCCATGGTCGCGCCCTGTCGTAGCCGGCCGCTCCGCCGGATGCGACGGCCGCCCGGGCCCCGGCCGCGGCCCGGCCCACGGCGCGGATCAGGGGGGAGCGGGGTTTTCCGTACCCGGGTCGCCGGGCGGCTCGCGCTGGAGGGGGTGAGCCGCTTCCGGCTCCCCATTCCCACCCGCAACCCGAGCAGGAAAGACCCCATGAACCCGTCCCGCCGCCTCCGCAACGGCCTCGCCGCCCTCGCCCTCCTGTCCGCGCCGCTCGCCGCGCAGCTCTCCGCCTACCACGACGTGAACGGCGCGGGGCATCAGGCGCAGTACGACGCGCTGAAGAACCAGGGCTACCGCATGATCGCGCTCAGCGCCTACGGCACGACGGCGAGCCCGCTCTACGCGGCGGTCTGGGTCCATCGCGCCGGTCCCGACTTCCTCGGCTTCCACGGCCTCGACTCCGCGCAGTACCAGGCCTTCCTCGTCGCCCATCAGGCGACCCATGCGCCGACGTTGCTGACCGCCCGCGGCAGCGGCGCCGACGCGCGCTTCGCCGGCGTGCTCGAGCAGCGCGGCTACGCCGCCTACGCGCGTCACAACCTCGACGCGACGGGCCTGGGCACCGAGATCAGCACGGCGAGCGGCATGGGCTGGAAGGTCGCGACGATCGACGTCTACGGCACCGCCGCCGACCCCCGCTACATCGTCGCCTTCGAGCCGAATCCGGACTTCGAGGGCTGGGGCTGGTACCGCGCCAACGGCGTCGACGGACACCAGGCGCTCTTCGACGGCGCCTCGCAGTCCTGGGCCCGCCCCGAGCGGGTCGCGTTCAACGACGACAGCTCGCGCTTCGTCACGCTCTGGACCGACAGCTCGGTGGGGCAGTGCCTCGTGCACCACGACCTGAGCTCGGCCCAGTACCAGGCGCTCGCGGATCAGTATTGGAACCAGCTCGGCTACTACCCGATCGACGTGCAGGCCTCGGGCAGCGGCAATGCGCGGCGCTTTGCCGCGGTCTTCGCCGCGCGCGACATCCCCTACGCCCGGCAGTGGTCCGCGCACGGCACGAACGTGCCGCAGCTCGCCGCCTTCGACAACTGGGCGCGCAACTACATGCAGGCCAACGCGGTGCGCGGGGCGGCGCTCGCGATCGTCAAGGACCACCGGCTCGTCTATGCGAAGGGCTTCAACTGGTCGGAGCCCGGGTATCCCGCGGTCCAGCCGACGAGCCTCTTCCGCATCGCCTCGTGCAACAAGCCGCTGACGAGCATCGCGATCCACCAGGAGATCCAGAAGAACCCCGGGGCCATCCAATACGCGTCCGCGATGGCGGGCTACTTCGGCAACCCGGCCTTCGCCGATCCGCGCTGCAACAACATCACCGTGGGCCACCTGCTAACGCACCAGGGCGGTTGGGACCGTTCGCAGAACGGCAGCAACTACGACCCGATGTTCATCGACACGACGGTCGCGACGGCGCTGAGCGTGGCGCTGCCGATCACGCCGGCGAACATCCGGACCTACATGCAGGCGCAGCCGCTCGACTTCTCGCCCGGCACGCAGTTCCAGTACTCGAACTACGGCTTCACGCTTCTCGGCCGCATCCTCGAGGTCCGCAATCCCGGCCAGACCTTCTCGCAGATCCTGCAGGACCGCGTCTTCGATCGGCTCGGCGTGACCCGTGCCCGCGTCGGCGCGTCGCACAAGGCGGATGCGTTCGCCGGTGAGGTGCTCTATCACCCGCGCAGCCTCGGCGTCGCGCAGAGCGTGAACGACCCGAACCGGCCCTGGGTGGCGAGCCAATACGGCGGCTGGAACCAGCCGAACATGGATGCGCACGGCGCCTACGTGATGGCGGCGCCCGACTTCGCGAAGGTCCTCGCGGCGTTCGATCTCGGCCTCTTCAACCCGCTGCTCGGTCCCACGCAGACCGCGGCGATGTGGGATCCGGCGACGGGTTCGTCGACCTGGGCGAAGGGCTGGTTCAAGGACAGCGTCTCCGACGGCGGCACCGGCACCCTCGACCTCATGTGGCACAACGGCATCCTCCCCGGCACGCGGGCCTACATCGGCCGCCGCGAGGACGGTCTCTCCTTCGTGTTCTTCACCAACGGCGAGGGTTCGCTCGGCAGCGCGCAGGGCGAACAGCTCAGCGATCTCGCCAACGGCATCACCGCGTGGCCGACGCACGACCTCTTCCCCTCGTGCGGCATCCCGTCGTTCCGCGTGATCGACGACCTCATGGCGCCCTTCGGCAATCCCTGCCCGGGCAGCGCGGGAACGCCGGCGCTCCGTGGTTCGGGTTCGGCCGAGATCGGCGGCCGCGCGAGCCTGGACCTCGCGGGCGTGCTGCCGGGGACGGCCTGCGTCGCCCTCGTCGGCTTCGCACCGACCTCGCTCGACCTCGCGTTCCTGGGTGCGCCTGGTTGCACGCTGCACACCTCGCCGGCGATGACCGCGACGACCTTCGCCGGGCGCAGCGGCGCCGCATCGCTCGTGCTGTCGATCCCCGCGGATCCCGTGCTCGTCGACGCGCACCTGATCGCACAGTTCGCCGCGATGGACACGCGGGCCAACACGCTCGGCTTCGTGTTCTCGGGCGGTCTCGACCTGCGCATCGGCGGATGGATCGGCGATTGAGCTGGTCTCGGCCGCGAGCCGCCTATGCTCCGCGGCTCGCCGCGCGAGGTCCTGACCGACCCGTCGCCGCGGCGGGAGATCGAGGATGGAGATCGAGGATGGCAGGACGAGTGCGTGGTCAGCGGAGTCTTGGTGCGCGGAAGGTCGAGACGGCGTCGGGACCCGACCCGCTGCCGGCCGCCGCGGCCCGCCTCGACGGCGTCGTGATCGGCCGCGCGCGCCAGCGGCGCATCGACATCCGTCTCGCGCACCGCAGCATCGTCGACGTGGGTGCCGAGGCCTATGTGCTCGGCGCCTTCCGCGGGGTGGCACCCTCGGGCGCCGCGCGTGCGATCGACGTGGAGCTCGACGGAGCGCTCGCCGAGGCGTTCGCGCGGCGCATGTTCTCCTGCGCCTCGGGCGAGGTCTTCACGGTGCCCGTCGGGCGCACGACCCTCGCCGCGAGCTACGTCGTGATCCTCGGCCTCGGCGGCTTCGAGGACTTCGGCGAGTCGACGCTCGAACTCGTCGCGGAGAACGCGGTGCGCGCCCTCGTGCGCTCGAAGGTCGACGACTTCGCGACGATCCTCGTCGGCGGGGGCTGCGGGATCCCGGTGCCCGGCCTGCTGAAGGCGACGATCACGGGCTTCGTGCGAGGCCTGCTGGAGACCGACGTCGAGCAGGACTTCCGACGGATCACCCTCTGCGAACTCGATGCGACGCGCTACGCGCAGATGCGCGAGGCGCTGCTCGATCTCGCGGCGACGCCGATCTTCGAGGCCATCGAGGTCACCGTCACCGAACTCGAGGCGAAGGCGCCGCGCCCGCCCGCGGCGGCGCGCAATGCGCGCATCGACCCGCCGTCACCGACCCGCTACCTCTACGTCGAGCAGCTCGGCGGCACCGTCGGCGAGGGCCCGGCGCGCTACCGCGTCTCGTTGCTCGACGCCGAGCGCAAGGCGGCGATCCTGCTGGACGAGCAGGCCATCGATGCGCCGCGTCTCGACGAATTGCTGACCCGCCCGGGCTCGGCGGGCTTCACGCACGCGAGGCTGCGCAGGTTCGGCGCCGAGCTGGCGAAGCTCGTGCTCCCGCCGCGCATCCTCGAGGCGCTCGCGGCGAGGTCGGGCGGAGCCGACCAGGCGTTGGTCGTGCTCCACGATGCGTCGGCGTCCCGCGTGCCCTGGGAGACGCTCCACGTCGGCGGGCGCTTCCCGGCGCTCCATGGCGGACTCGCCCGTCGCTATGTGGCGCGCGATCTCTCCGTCGCGAAGTGGCTCGAGAGCCGACGCATGGGTCGGACGCTCGACGTGTTGGTGATCGTCGACCCGACCGGGGACCTTGCCGGCGCGGATGCGGAGGGCCGCCTCGTCCTCGACGCGCTCGAGGCCGTCCCCGATCTCCATTGCACGGTCCGCCGCCGGGCCGAGGCCACGCGCAGACAGCTCCTCGCCGACTTCGACAGCGGTCGCTTCGACGTGGTGCATTACGCGGGCCATGCCTTCTTCGATGCGCGCGTGCCGGTGCGCAGCGGCCTGGTCTGCGCGGGCGGCGAGGTGCTTTCCGGCAAGGACGTGGCCGCGCTCTCCCGGACCCCGGCGCTGTTCTTTGCCAATGCCTGCGAGTCGGCACGCGTCCGCGGCGATGCGCCGAAGAGCCGCCTGCACCTCGCGGCGAGTTTCGCGGAGTCGATCCTCCGCGGCGGGATCGCCCAATACCTCGGGACCTATTGGCCCGTCGGCGACGACGGGGCCAAGACCTTCGCGCAGGTCTTCTACCGCCAGATCCTCGGCGGAGCATCGATCGGGCAGGCGCTGGATCTCGCCCGCGCGGCCCTACACGCGGCGAAGCTGGTCGACTGGGCGGACTACATCCACTCCGGGGCGCGGAGTTTCCGGCTGAAGATCGCCGGGACTGCGGATCCTGAGGTCTGACCCGAGCATCCGCGACAGGGTAAAGGTCATGCGCGCCGGCGTGGTCGGGCGGGGTTTCGTTCCCGGATCGGTCCTGGTCCCGGGCGCGGCGTCGACTCCAGTTCCGCTTCCACGCGCTAGCATTCCGCGCTCGGCATGCGGCTCGCCCCGTTGCTCGCGGGGTCCGGCGCGTCGTGCCGTCTCTTCTGCTTGCGACCTGCTCCCACATGCGAACCCTCACCCTTCTCTCGGCGCTCGCGCTCTCGGCCGCGGCCCTGGCGCAGTCTCCCCTCAACACGCTGGCCGGCGGCACCAATCAGGGCAACGTCGGCGGCGGCATCTACTTCGACCTGCAGATCAACACCACGGTGACGATCACGC
>JADLHO010000114.1 GCA_020848735.1 Planctomycetota bacterium
CGAAGAAATAGTCGTCGACGAGCAGCGCCTGCGCCTCGATGTCACCCTCGACGGTCGCCGTGCCGTGGTTGCAATAGCCGTGGAACGCGCCGCTCATGCGAACGTTGCCCGCGACGTGCAGCGGGGCCCCCGCGATCGCGATGTTGTCGACGGTCAGGTTGCCGCACACCACCAGGAACGGACCGGAGTCCTGCTCGCCGTTCTGGATCACTCCTTCGACGACCAGATCACCGTCGACGATTATGCCGCTCGCGCCGAGCGCGCCGTAATCGAGGCGCAGCGCCGGCACCGAAGTCGATCCGCGATGCACGATGGCCGGGCCGTGCCCGAAGCCAGACGGCCACCACCCGATCTTCGCGAATACACCGCGTTCGACGAGCAGCTCTCTGGCGTCCTCAACGTCCATCCATTCGAGCTCGCTCATGGGCGGCGAGGATACTCAAGGGATCGCGAAGGTGTCGAACGCTTGTTCCAGACCCGCGGTCTCGAGCCCGAGATCCGCGGAAACAGCCACGTTCGTCTGAACATCGTCGATCAGATAGACCGCGGCGATCGTGGCGTTCTGCTCGACGCGGATGTTGTGCTGCAGCTTCTGCATCGAGACGTAGCGCGCGAAACGCCCGCCGCGCGGGAGATAGAACGAGACGTTGGTGTGGATGCTCTTGAAGTTCCCGACGGTGACCCAGCCCGACTGAACGAGCGTGAGATCGATCGACGCGCGGGCGACCGCTTCGTGCGCCGCGACGACCGCGTGCGACATCTGCTCCGAGTTCGCCGGATCTTCCACGGTGCCGATCCACTCCATCGCAAAGGCGCGCAGCTCTTCGTCGGTCATCGTCTCGATGCGCGCGAGCGCTTCGTCACGCAGTGACGGACCGAGCTCGCCGTTCTCACCGACGTTCACCGAGCGGCGATAGTCGCTCATCGTGCTGTTGGTGATCGCGTTGCGCATGGCGCCCCTGAGCTGGCTTCCGCCGAGGCCGAGGCGACCACGAAGGAGGCCGCCGAGCGCGGATGCTGCGTCGCGGACGGCGTCGCGGAGGACCAAGCGCGGGACGCCAACCGGGTTGAGCGCGAGCTTCCAGTAGCGCTTCAGCTCCGCCGCCTCGTACTCGAGATGTGTGCCCTGGGTCCACGCGTTGCGGATGTCCTGCGCGTTCCGGTCGTACGCGTACCAGCCGAACTGCCAGCCCCAGTCGACGCCGACGTAGAGCTGCTTGCCCTTGAGAACCAGGTTGCCGCCAGCGACGTCGGTCGGGCACAGGACCACCGTGTCGAACCAGCGGTTCTGCTGGCCGTTCAGATCTTCGTAGATGCCGCGCACGAACGACACGGCTTGCTCCACGTTCGACTGGGCGGTGCCGATGTCGTCGAGGTCGTAGCCAGACTGCGAGGTCCAGCAGCTGGTGCCGTCGACCTGCACGTCGAACTGCGTCGCGAGCGAGCTCTGCGCGGTCACGCCGCGGCGCGAGAGGGTGTAGTCCGCGTTCTGCTGCTCGTAGCGGAGCAGGTCGCGGGCGTAGGTCGTGAGCGCGTCGGCGCGCGCGCGGGTACGCGAGGGCTCACTGCCGCCCGGATCGCGGAAAGTCGGCCTTGCGATGGTCGAGCGGGGGGCGGCCGAGTCGTCCGCTTTGCCGGCGAGCGTGCCGTCCTCGTTGTAGCGGCTCGCGGCCTCTTCGTACGTAGTACTGCCCGCGTCGACGGCGCACCCGCCGAGCAAGAGAAGCGTCAGAAGCGAAGCCCGATAAGACATACCTCGAGCTGTGCAACCGATGTGCCGCCCGAAAGCCGATGAAGTTCGCGCAGGTCGCTGGCTAGTGCGCGAGCCGCGCTGCGGACGCGCGTCTCCGGTGCAGTCGCGCGGTCGGTAGCCGCGGCCCTTCGTTGACCCTACGCGACCCTCATGCTAGGACGCGCCCCGCGCGCACAGGCGGTAAACGCCCGGAACTATTGAGCAGAGGACGAACATGGCGGAGCTTCAGAACGGTCGCGTCACCCAGGTCATCGGTCCGGTCGTGGACGTGGAATTTCCCGCCGGCGGACTGCCGTCCATCCTCAGCGCCCTTCGCGTGTCGAACCCGGCGATCAGCGCCGCGCAGTGGAACCTTACGCTCGAGGTCGCTCAGCACCTCGGCGAGGGCACTGTCCGCGCGATCGCCATGGACACGACCGACGGTCTCGTCCGCGGCATGAAGGTCATGAGCACCGGCGCGCCGATTCAGATGCCGGTCGGAAAAGCGACGCTGGGACGCGTCCTCAACGTCATCGGCGAGCCCGTGGACGGCGGGCCCCCGGTGAAAGCGGAGCGCTCGCTCCCGATCCACCGCTCCGCGCCGCTCTTCGTCGACCAGAGCACCAAGGTCGAGGTGTTCGAGACGGGCATCAAGGTCATCGATCTGCTCGCACCCTACCGCAAGGGCGGCAAGATCGGCCTCTTCGGCGGCGCCGGCGTCGGCAAGACCGTGCTCATTCAGGAGCTCATCAACAACGTCGCGAAGGCGCACGGCGGCGTGTCGTGTTTCGCGGGCGTGGGCGAGCGAACCCGTGAGGGCACCGACCTCATGATCGAGATGAAGGAGTCGCTGCTCGAGACCGGCGAGCCCGTCATCTCCAAGACCGCGCTCGTGTACGGCCAGATGAACGAGCCGCCCGGCGCGCGCGCCCGCGTTGCGCTCTCGGCGCTCACCGTCGCAGAGTACTTCCGTGACGAAGAGGGACAGGACGTCCTGCTCTTCATCGACAACATCTTCCG
>JADLHO010000115.1 GCA_020848735.1 Planctomycetota bacterium
CCGGTCAGCCGTGATTGGGATGCGATCGACCGCCGCAGCGACGCCGCCGCGTTGCGCGCCTCGATCCGCTTCCTGGCCGACGACCTGCTCGAGGGTCGCAGCCCGGGCTCGCGCGGCGACGCGCTCGCGCGGCTCTACCTCGCGACGCGCCTGCAGGGCGCGGGCTTCCTGCCGGCCGGAGTCGAGGGTGGCTGGGAACAGCCGGTGCCCATCATCGGCGTCACGGCCAAGGTGTCTTCCCCGTTGAGCGCGACCGGCAAGGACGGCACGCGCGTGGGATTCGTCGCCCCCGACGACTACACCTGCCAGGCCGGACGTGCCGAGCCGCGCTCCGAATGGCGCCAGGCCGGGCTCGTCTTCGTGGGCTACGGCATCACCGCCCCCGAGCAGCGCTGGGACGATTGGAAGGGCGTCGACGTGCGCGGGAAGGTCGTGCTCGTGATGAACAACGACCCCGAGAGCGACCCCGAGCTCTTCGCGGGCAAGCGACGGCTCTATTACGGGCGCTGGTCGTACAAGTACGAGGAGGCCGCGCGTCGCGGCGCGATCGGAGCGATCGTCATCCACACGACGCCGTCCGCGGGCTACCCGTTCCAGGTCATCCAGGCCGGTCAGGGGGGCGAGCACTTCGCCCTGCCACCGGCGGAGGGCGTGCCGTCGCTGGCCATCCAGGCGTGGTGCAGCGAGGACGCGGCGCGGAAGCTCGCGCAGCTCGGCGGGCACGACCTCGACACGCTGCGCGCGCAGGCGGAGACCCGCGCCTTCGCACCCGTCGATCTCGGCGTGACCCTCGACCTCGCGACCGAGAACAGCTCGCGCGAGATCCGCTCCGCGAACGTCATCGGACTGCTGCGCGGCAGCGATCCGAAGCTGCGCGACGAGCACGTGGTCGTCACGGCGCACTTCGATCACCTCGGCCGCGGGCGCGAGCGCAACGGCGACGATCTCTACAACGGTGCCGTCGACAATGCGTCCGGTTGCGGCGCCGCGCTCGAACTCGCGCGCGTGCTCGGCGGACTCGACCCGGCGCCGCGCCGTTCGGTGCTGGTCGTCTTCGTCACCGGCGAGGAGTCGGGCCTCATCGGCTCGCGTTGGTATGCGCAGACGCCGACCGTGCCGATCCGGTCGATCGTCGCGAACTTCAACCTCGACGGCATGAACATCTGGGGGGCCACCGAGGACCTCGAGATGATCGGCCACGGCAAGAGCGAGCTCAGCGCGTTGGCGGAGACCGTCGCGAAGCGGCGCGGCCGCCGCATCGAGGCGGACAAGCAGCCCGAGCTCGGCCTCTTCTATCGCTCGGACCACTTCTCCTTCGCGCAGGTCGGCGTGCCTTCGGCGTACTTCAAGGCCGGCGGCGACTTCCTCGAGAACCGCGAGGGGCGGCAGCGTCTCAAGGCCTCCTACACGACGGTGCATTACCACCAGCCCAGCGACCAATACGACCCGCGCTGGCTCCTCGATGGTGCCGCGGCCGATCTGCGCCTGATCGTCGAGTGCCTCGTGCGTTGCGCCGACGCCGACGCGCCGCCGCGCTGGACGCCGGGGGACGAGTTCGAGGCGCGGCGCTAGGCCGCGCTGCGGACCTGGTGACGCGGCGCGGGGCCCGCGACTATGGGGGGGCGATGCCGATGCGAACCGTGAGCTTCTTCGCCGCGCTGGCGCCGTTCGTCGCCGCGCTGCTTCCCGCTCAGGAGCCGAAGAGTCCGGCGATCCGCGGTCGCCTCGTCGACCCCGCCGGGCAGCCGCTCGCCGAGGGCAGCGAGGTGCGGGCGCGCGTCACCTGGCACGGCAACCCACCCTCGGGGATCGAACCGGCGCTCGAGCCCTTGGTCGTCGGGCCGGGCGGCAGCTTCGAGATCCCCCCGCGCTGGGCCAGCCCGGGCCCGGACCCGGACCCGCGGTCGGGCCACTGGCTGCACATCGAGCACCGCGATCGCGAGTTCCGTCGCTCGCGCGTGTTCGTCCCATTGCCCGCCGTGGCCGGGACCTTCACGCTGCAACCCGAGGAGTGCCTCGCGAGCGGCAGCTTCGCCGACGAGGCGGGTGCCGCCCTGTCGCCCTGGATGGCGCGGATCGAGGTCCTGCCGCGTGAGGAGCTCGTCGGCCCCGGCGTCCGGGCGCTTCTCGATCCGCGGATCGAGTACGGGCAAGGGAGCTTCCAGGTCTTCGGCTGGCGCGGCGAGGGCTCGTTCCAGCTGCGCGCCTTCTACCTCTACCACGGCCCGAGCTCGCCCGATCTGCCCTTCGAGTTCGGCGCGAACGACCTCGAGCTCACCCTTCCCGCGACCGGGCACCTGCAGGTGCGGCTCGACTGCCCGAAGCTCTTCCCCGAGCGCGCCGCGTTCGCGGTGATGCGTGACCCGACGAGCGGAGTCGAGGTCCAGCGCCACTTCCTCATTCCGCGAGACGCGACCAACATCCGGCTGCGCACCGGTCGCCACGCGGTCACGTGCGAGCTGAACGGAGTCACCGTGGCGGACTACGGGGTCGTCGAGATCGCGCACGAGAAGACCCACGAGGTCACGCTCGACCTCTCGCAGGTGCGCGTGTTCGTGATCGAGGTCGTCGATACCGACGGCCGGCCGATCCCCGCGGCGCGCGTGCGTGCCGTGGGCTCGCCCGACGAACCGCTCGCGCGGCAGCCGGTGCGCGTCGGCGACTCGCAGCGGCACGCGTTCGTCGTCGCCACCACGAAGGAGAGCGTCGATCTCGAGGTCTCCGAGTTCGGTTACGAGACGAGGATCGAGCGCGAGGTGCGGGGAGAGCGAGTCCTCGTGCTCGAGAAGAAGCTGCGTTAGCCCGCGGGCTTCGGCTCCTTGCCGGCCGTTCCGCTCTTCGCGCTGCTCTCGCTCTTCTCGTCCTTCGCGGCGCTGCCGGTGACCGCCTGGATGCCGCGGAGGATCAGGCTGTCGCTGAAGCCGGCGACGAAGGCGCAGGCGAGCACGACGGAGCTGCTCACGGTGCCGATGTTGAGGATGCCCGAACGCAGGAAGAGCCAGACCACCAGCGCGGCCGTGACGCCGAGCGCCGGGCGCAGGGTCGTGATGTAGCCGTCGAGGACCTGATCCGGCACGCGGCGCAGGTTCCGCGCGGAGGCGACGAGCTGCGAGAGGGCGCTGAAGGAGCCGCCGAGGCTGCCCATCAGGCAGATGCCGAGGACCAGATGACCCGTCGGCGCGATCTCGGTGAACAGCGAGGTCGAGCGCCAGACCAGGATCGTGAAGCCGATCGTCGCGGCGACCATCATGGTCAGCAGGATCACGACCTGCTGCGCGAAGAGCTGATTGCGTTGGTGGATCCCCTGCAGCCCCTCGTCGAGGAGCTGCATGGCGGCCTGGAGTTGGGGAACGCTCGGTGTCCTCGGCTTCGCGGTCGAGCCGTCCACACCCTCCGCTGCCGTCGCGGGCAGATCGATGAGCAGGGCGAGGATCGCCTCGCGTCGCCAGGCCGAGAGCTTGCCCGCGGCATTGGCTTCGGCGCGGATCGTCGTCGCGCGTGCCCTGCGCAGCTCGTCGTCGTCGAAGCGCACCGCGATGCGCCGCGCGGTGTTGAACTGCGACCAGCCGGAGTGCAGCCGGTGTCGGATCGCGAGGGCGCGTGCACATGCCAGCGCGTCGCTGAGTTCCGGCAGCTGCGAGAATCGGGGATCGCTCGCCACCTCGATCCGCAGCGAGTCGATCGCCGCGAGCAGGCGTTCCCGCCGCAGCCGCAGGCCGCTGAGCCAGCCCGCGTCGGCGAGGGTCTCGCCGCGCTGCCAGCCGGAACCGCGCGACTCCGGGACCGCCGCCGTCGTCGTCGTCGATTCCACGTTCGTCGTCTCCAGGGCCATGGTGTTCTCCTCGCAACCTTCTTCGCTCGACCGCGACGCGCCCCATGCACGCCGCGGGCGCGATCGTGGAGCGGCCGCGATGGGATTGCAATGAACGAGCCGACGCACGCCGGCGGCCTCAGGGCAGGACCACGCTCCGCGTCGGCAGGAAGCCCGGATCGAAGCGCTCGGCGAACTCGGCGAGCAGGACCGCGCTCTCCGCACGCGGGGTGCGGCGGTACTCCTTCCCGTTCCAGCGCACGAGCACCTGGCCCTTCGGATCGCACATCGCGTCGTCGAGGAGGAGCCGCAGCTTCTTCACGTGGCGGGTGTTCAGCGTGATGCGGCCGGGCTCGTCGAGCGTCGCGTCGAGATGGGCGGTGTGGTCGTCGAGGAGGCGCTGCACCTTGGCGCGGCGCGCGGTCTCGTCGAGGGGTTCCCACTCGGCGGCGGGGAAGCGCAGCGGCGGCTCCTCGCGGACCTCGCGGGTGTCGTAGCCGAGGATCTCGCACCAGAACGCGCGGCCCTCGTTCGCGCGCGCGGCATGACGCACGACGCGCGTGGGGCGTGGGTCGCGACGCACGGCGCCGAGCCAGGCGACCCAGTCGACGGCGCCGAACTCGAACGAATGGCCGAGCTGCTCGAACTCGATGAGCTTCGCGTCGGTCGCGCCGGCGCGCGCGAGGCGCTCGAACGCGAGGCGGACGTTCTCGACGAGGCGCGGATCGTCGCGGCTCCCCTGCAGATCGCGGATGGGGACCGTCGCCAGGTTCTCGACGTAGCGCAGGTTGTTCTGACCCTGCCCGGGATTGAGGCGCGGCCCGCCGATCATGGGCGCGAGCGCGGCGAAGCGATCGGGCTGACGCGCGCCGAGGTCCCAGGTGAGATGGCCACCGCGGCTGATCCCGGAGAGCACGACGCGATCCGGATCGATGCGCCACTGCCGCCGCGCCCAGCGGATCGCGCTGAGAGCGATCTCGCGCTCGCGGTCCTCGTAGCGATAGCCGTCGTTCGCGCCGGACTCGGAGGGGGCGATCACGATCGCGGGCAGGGCGCGCGCGACCTCGGCCCAGAGCCGCGGCTGGCCCTCGCCGCTCGCGCCCGTGCCGTGGGCTTGCAGGATGAGCGCGAAGGTCTGCGACGGCTCGATGGCCGCGGGCGCCCAGATCCAGAGCTCGGTCTCCTCCTCGGCCTTGCCGTTCCAGAGGGGCACGGTGATGCGCGAAGGGCCGCTGCGTGCGTCGACGCGTGGGGCGAACGCGATCATGGCGCTGCGCCAGTCCTCGAGCCGCACGGGCAGCTTCGCGAGTTCCTTGGCCTTCGCCGCGCGCGCCGCCGGCGCGGGCAGATCGACGAGCTCGGCGAGGAGTGCCGCGGGGTCCGGTGCCGGGGCAGGTGACGGCTCCTGCGCCGGCGACGCGACGAGGAGCGCGATGCACGCCAAGGCAGCTCGGGCGGCGCTTCGGATCACGCGGCGCAGGATACGCGGAGTTCAGCGGCGCTTGGGTGCCTCGGCCGCGTTGCGCGCGAGCTCCGCCTCGATCGCCTTGCCGAGCTCGTCGGGCGCGAAGCCCTCGGGACCGGGGCGTCCGACGTACGCGATGCGGCCGTCCTTGCCGACGAGCACGAGGCGGTCGGGCCAGGCGTCATAGGCGCGATTCACGGCGTCGTCGATCCGATCGACGACGGCGTCGATGCCCTCGAGCCCGAGGCCGTGCACGCATTGCGTGGCGACCGCGCGGCGCTCGGCGTCGTCGAGCGGGTCCTCGACGAGCGGACCGCGCAGGTTCGGCATCGCGCCGTCGAGTGCGTGCGCTTCGCGGATGTAGACGAGCAGGAACTCCACGGCCTCGCCGTGCCGCTCCGCGAGTTCCTTCAGCCGACCGGCCGAAGCGCGGAAGGGGGGTCAAGTCCAGGAGCCGAAGATCAACGCCACCGGCCGCTGGCCTGCGAAGCCGGACAGCCGCAGCGTCGTCGCCGCGGTCTGTGGCTCCTCGCCGTCACCCGGCTCCGCCGCGAGCCGCGGCAGTTCGAAGTCGGGCGCGGTCTCGCCGACCCGCGGCGCGGAATCGCGCACGGGGCCGAGCTCGGCGTCGGCGAGGCGATCGTCGCGGTCGAGATCGAGCCGCGTGAACAGGAGCTCGAGCTCGGCGGCGCGGAGCGCTCCGTCGTCGTCGGCGTCGAAGGGCGCGAGCAGGGCCTCGGCGCGCACCCGCGGCAGGCCGAAGGCGAGCGGCGAGACGGCCCCGTCGATGCTGTTCGCGCGCAGCCAGGCCTGCCACTCGGCGCGCGTGAGCGTGCCATCGCCGTCGTCGTCGGCGCTGCGCAGCGCGCGCCCGAATCCACGCAGCTCCGCGCGGGCTCCCTCGGCGCGGCGCCGTGCGGTGAAGTCGTTCGCGGTGAGTCGGCCGTCGCCGTCGCGATCGAGGCGCGCGAAGGCTGCCTCGCCGCGCGCGTACTCGCTGCGCGCGATGACGCCGTCGCGGTTCCGGTCGTGGCGTTCGGCGAGCACGCGCCACGCGGCGTCGGGCTCCGTCCGGCGTTCGCGCTGGGCGACCGCATCGGCGAGCGGCGCGAGCAGGGCGGCGAGCGCGAGGCAGAGGGCGCGGTGTTCGATCATGGCAGTCTCCGCGTGCATCAACCCCGGTCGGTCGCGCACGGTTGCGCCGACGGATCCCGGATCTCAGCCCCCATCGGCATGACCGGCCCCGGCACCTTCGTCCCGGCGAGCGGGCGCGAGCGCGGCGTCGCATTCGCCGATGCGACGGCGGACGAACGCGCGGTCCTGGCTGTGCGGGGCGCCGGCGAGGTAGCGCAACCAGTGCGTGCGCGACTCGGTCCAGCGCTCGAGCTGATGGAGGGTCTCGGCGAGGTTGAAGTGCGCGTCGGCGTACTCCGGGAGGATCGCGAGGGCCTTGTGGTAGGCGCGGATCGCCGCCTCGAAGCGGCCGAGTTCGGCCAACGCATTGCCGAGGTTGTTCCAGGCCTCCGCGAAGCCGCCGTCGATCTCGACCGCGTTCATGTAGCGCTGCGCGGCCTCGCCGCTGCGACCCAACGCGTGGAGCGCGTTGCCGAGATTGAACGCGACCTCGGCCCGCGGGCCGCCCGCGAGCAGCGAGTGGTGGTAGCAGTCCGCGGCCTCCTCCCAACGGCCCTCGGCCTCCGCGGCGACGCCGCGGTCGAACCACGCCTCGGCGCTGCGCTCGGTGCGATGCGCCGGCAGCGAGTGCGTGGGGGCCGGGCGCTTGGGCGCGTCCTCGAACACGAAGTGCTGCTGACCGCTCGGCTCGACGACGCGGCCGTCCTCGAGGTGCAGCAGGAGGGCGCCGCCGCGCGAGGCCGCGGCGGTCGCCATCAACGCGCGCGCCGCGCCGGGCATCCAGCCGTCGAGCTGCCGCAACGAACGCTCGATCTCGGTGAGGCTCGCGCCCGCGTCGAGCAGGCGTTGGAGCGCGCGCGCGTTCGCGACCTGCGCGAAGTCGAAGTAGCAGAGGCGGCGCACGACGCGCACGGGGGCGATCAGTCCGCGGCGCATCCACGCCCGCAGCCGCGCGATCGGTTCGCGCAGCAGTCGCGTGAGCTGCTCGAGCGTGTAGAGGTGCGCGAGATCCTCGGCGCGGTCGTGGAGGCCGAGTTCGACGAGGAAGGCCGCCTCGTCGACGATCCGCAGCGTGTGCCCGGCATCCACGAGCTCGCGCGCGCGGGCGAGACTGCGGGTGGGGCGGCCGTCGCGTTGCAGCGGCCAGCCCTCGAGGCCGAGCACCAGCACGTCGCTGAGCTCGTCGACGAGCTCCGCGTAGTGCGCGCCGCAGGCCACGATCGCCTCGATCGCCGCCTCGCGCGTCATCGATGCGAGGCGCCCCGTGATCGCGATCACGCGCCCCGCGAGCGGATGCGCCGCCGTGCCGGGTGCGGGCCGTCGCGGTTCACCGGGCTGATCGGGACCGTTCACACGAAGAGCTCCGTGAAGCCTTCCGCCGATTGCCAGGTCAGCAGGCACTGACCCTTGCGGCCGTGGCGCTGCAGCAGCGCCGCGAAGAGCTCCTCCTCGCCGGGCCACGGGAACGCGTAGACGAGGTCGAAGTCGCGCAGGCGCACCTCGTCCCACGCGCTCGCGGCCTGATCGTCGGTCACGTGGAAGTCGGCATCGAGCAAGGTGCCGAGTTCCTCGCCGCGCGGCAGGAAGGAACCCACGACGAAGCGCGGCGCCGCGCCATGCCGCGCCGCGAGGTCCTCCGCGTCTTCGACCAGTTCGGCGCGGCTCTCGATCCCACACGCGTCATAGCCGAGCAGGTCCGCGATGATCGTCACGAGGCCCTGGCCCGATCCGAGTTCCAGGAAGCTCGAGCTCGCACCGCGTCGTCGCGCGAGTTCGTCGTGCAGCTGGCGCGGGTCCGCGGCGACGAACCCGTCGAAGCCGGAGCCGCGACCCTCGCGCGCGGCCGCGCGCACGTCGCGACGGCGCTGCGACTGCCGCGCGGCATCCGCGATCAGTCGTTCGAGGCGGTCGTCGTCGAGCGCGGTCGGCACGTCGCCACGATAGCGACGTCACGCGGCATGTGCGCTATGGTCGATCGGCCGTGCTGGTCCTGCGCTTCGATCAACTCCATCGACCCGACGGCTGGCTCGCGCCGGCCTGGGTCACCGTCGACGACGATGGGTTCGTGAAGGCCGTCGATGCCGCGCCACCGCCGATGGATGCCGCGACGCGCTTTCAGTCCTTCGCCGGCGCTGCGCTCCCCGGCATGCCCAATGTCCACGGGCACGCGTTCCAGCGGGTCTTCGCCGGCGCCACCGAGTGTGCGCACGGCGCCCGCGGTGCCGCGGCCGAGGACTCGTTCTGGACCTGGCGCGAGGCGATGTACCGCGTCGCCGCCGCGCTCGAGCCGGGTGACGTCGAGGCGATCGCCGCGCTGGTGCAGATGGAGCTCCTCGAGGCGGGCTTCACCGCGATCGGCGAGTTCCACTACCTGCACCACACGCACGACGGCACGCCGTACGCCGCACGCGCGGAGATGGCGCAGCGCATCCTCGCCGCGGCGGAGCGGACGGGGATCGCCGTGACGCTGCTGCCCGTCGCCTACTTCCACGCCGGCTTCGGGCGGCCGCTCGCGCCGATGCAGCGTCGCTTCGGATCCACGGATCCCGACGAGTTCCTCGCGCTCTTCGCCGCGACGCGCGACGCGGTGCGGCGTGGTCCATCGCGGCACCGCATTGGCGTCGCTCCCCACAGTCTCCGGGCGGTGTCGCCCGAGGAGCTCACGCGCATCGTCGCTGCGGTCCACGCGCAGGAGCCAGCGGCGCCGGTGCACGTGCACGTCGCGGAGCAGCGCGCGGAGGTCGAGCAGTGCGTGCAGGCCCTGGGCGTGTCGCCGGTCACCTGGTTCACGCACTCCGCCGGACTCGACCATCGCTGGTGCCTCGTGCACGCGACGCACGCGCGGCCCGACGAGCTCCTCGCGGTGGCGCGCAGCGGTGCGGTCGTCGGTCTCTGCCCGACGACGGAGGCGAATCTCGGCGATGGGCTCTTCCCGCTGCCCGGGCACCTCGCCGAGGGCGGTCGCATCGCGATCGGCAGCGACTCGCACGTGAGCATCGATCTCGCGGAGGAGCTACGCGTGCTCGAGTACGGCCAGCGCCTGCGCGACGAACGCCGCAACCGCGCCGGCGAGGCGGGGCACGCGCAGCGGCGGCACGTCGGTCGGCGGCTCTACGACGCCTGCCTCGCGGGCGGTTCCCGTGCCCTCGACCAGCCGCTCGGCGCGATCGAGGTCGGCCGGCGCTGCGACGTCGTCGTGCTCGACACCGCTCACGCACGCCTGCTCGGGCTGCGGGGCGACACCTTGCTCGACGCCTTCGTCTTCTCCAACAGCGGTCGCTCCGCGATCCGGGACGTGCTCGTCGGCGGACTCCGCGTCGTCGCCGATGGCCGCCACGTCGCGCGCGAGGCGATCGTCGCCGAATACGCGAAGGTGGTCGCCCGACTGGCGGAGGTCGCGCCGTGATCGCCGACCGGGACGGCCCGGACTTCGTGCTGCGCGGTGCGGCCGCGGCCACGAGTCCACTCCTCGTGAGCGTGCCGCACACCGGCACCGAGATCCCGCCCGAGCTGGCCGCGCGCTTCGCGAGCGATGCGATCCGCGCGCTGCCCGACACCGACTGGCACCTGCATCGCCTCTACGACTTCGTGCCGGAGCTGGGCGCCACGCTGCTCGCGGCGCGCGCGAGCCGCTACGTCGTCGATCTCAACCGACCCGCCGACGGCCATGCCCTCTACCCGGGTCGCGCGGAGACGGGTCTCGTGCCGACGACGACCTTCGCCGGCGCGGCGATCTACCGCGCGGGCGAGGAGCCGACACCCGAGGAGATCGCGGCGCGGGTCGCCCGGCAT
The DNA here is from genome assembly GCA_020848735.1 of Planctomycetota bacterium. Taxonomy (GTDB): domain Bacteria; phylum Planctomycetota; class UBA1135; order UBA1135; family UBA2386; genus JACRLW01. The sequence goes on from JADLHO010000115.1 coordinate 10,203, forward strand.
TGGCAGCCGTACCACGCGATGCTGCGCGCGCTGCTCGACGATCGCGTCGCGCGCTTCGGCCATGCCCTCCTCTTCGAGGCGCACAGCATCGTGAGCGAGGTGCCGCGCTTCTCCGCCGAGCGCCTGCCCGGCTTCATGCTCGGCGACGTCGACGGCACGAGCTGCGATCCCGCGCGCGCGGACGCCGTCTTCGAGGTGCTGCGCGCGAGCGGGATCAGCGCGTCGCGCAACCTGCCCTTCAAGGGTGGCCACATCACCCGCGCGTACGGACGACCCGCGGCGCGCGTGCATGCGCTGCAGCTGGAGATGAGCCAGCGGCTCTACCTGGACGAGAGCGCGCCCTGGCTCTGGCGCGACGACCTCGCGGCGCGCCTGCGCCCCGTGCTGCGCGCGGCGCTGATCGCGTTCACCGCGTCTTCGCGAAGTCGTTCCTGACCTTGCTGTCGACCGGCTCGCCGAACTCGTCGACACCGTCGAAGCGGTCGACCTGCGCGACGGGGTCCTGTCGCATGCGGTCGATCAGCAGCATGCGGCTCGGTTTCACGAGGTCGCGCAGCACCGGGACCATCTCGCCGACGGCCGCGCGCTCGAGGATCGCCCGCGCATCGGCGCGCTTGGACGGCACCTCGATCACGGTGCTGCGGCCGTCGCGGAACGAGAGCGCGACGCAGATCCGCTTCTGACCGAAGAGGCTGGGTGAGTCGACGACGTCGACGACGCGCGCGCGTGTGTTGACGCCGTAGGTCAGGAGCTGCCAGGTGCGGTGGCGTCGCACGATCACCACGATCAGCAGCGCGATCGCGGGTAGCGGCAGCAGCAGGACGAGGGCGCCGCGCCTGGGCGTCGGGCTGCGCGAGGTGCCCTGTACGCGCGCGATCGACGGATCCTCGAGCAGGTACTGGATGCTGATCGGGCGGCCGGGAGTGGGGGCTTCCGAGCGCGCGAAGCTCGAACCGCTCTGCGGTTCACCGCTCGCGTCGGAGAAGGCGAAGTCGACGCGGTGGACGCGGAGGATGCGGGTCACGTCGTTTGGGTCGACGACGTCGAACTCGGTCGCCGCGATCCCCGTCACCTCGCCGGTCGCGACCGCGGTCTCCGAGAACTCGAGGCGCAGGTCCTCGAGGATGCCCGCGGGGAAGGTCTGCAGCGCGATGACCACGGTCAGCGCACACGAGGCGATCAGGGCCGCGAGAACCGCGGCGAGGGGCAGGAGCGGCAGCCGGTCGGCGCGGATCCCGGGCGTCAGCGGACGGGGAGTCCGCTGGGTCAGGAAGCGCTGGAGTTCGGCCTCGGCGACGGGCATGACGGCTCGGGGTGGTCGGAAGACTAGCCCGGGAGCACGGGGTGGGTGACGCATCCGGCACGGATGCCGTCCGCCGCGGGGGAAACGGGTCGGGGCACGGACCGGGTCATGGCGTTGGCACCGCGCCGATCAGCACGGTCGAGCCGCGGGTGCGGCTGAGGTCGAGGAGCCCGCCCGGGGGCGTGCCCGCGGAGCCGGGGCTGAGCACGCGGACGATCGGCGCCGCGGGGTCGCGCGTCGGCCGCACGACGCGGGTGGTCTCGCCGCTCGAGAGCTGCAGCGTCGCGCCGACGGGCCAGACGCCGACCGCCTCGACGACGCGGCGCAACATCGCCTTGTCGAGCAGGACCTCGTCGGCCGCGAGCGTCCGCCACGCGAGCGACGGTGACATCGGGGGGCGATCGTTGCGCCGCGCGGTGAGCGATTCGAAGCGATCGCACACGCGCACGAGCTGCGTGAAGCGCGAGGGCCGGTGCTCGTGGGGCGTATCGGGGTGACCACCGGTCTGCGGATGGCGATGGTGGCCGAAGACGATCGCGAGCGCGAGCGGGTCGACCGCGCCGGCCTGCATCAGCAGCTCCGCGCCGATCGTCGGGTGCTGGCGGACGGCGGGATCCTCCTCCTCGCGTGGATCGCCCTCGGCGGCGATGAGATCGATCGGCAGGCGCAGCTTGCCGACGTCGTGCAGCAGGGCGGCCGTGCCGACGCGCAGCACGAGCTCGCCGTCGCGCGTCATGCCGCGCATCGCGATCATCGCGAGCCCGGCGCACCGCAGCGAGTGCATCACGAGCAGCGGGTCCTCCAGCGGTTGCTGCGCGAGGTCGAGGGTTTCGGCGCCGGTCGTCGCCGCGTCGAGTGCGGTCAGCAGCGACTCGGCGCAGCGCCGCGCGCGGGCGACATCGACGCCCTGCCCCGCGGTGATCGCGCTGAACATCTCCTCGACGCCATCGCGCACCGCGGTCGTCAGCGAGCGCGAGGGATTCGGACTCGCGGCGCCGATCGCCGTCGCCGGCGGTGCGGCGTTCGCCGGGCGCGCGGCCTCTCCGCCTTGACCGGGCACGAGGCGCACGGCGAGCGCGCCGAGTTCGGCGAGCGCGCGGTTGACCGCCGCAGCGTCCGCGACGACGTGGTCGGGGCTGCGCAGCAGGATGCGGAACAGCGTCGCGAGCTCCTGGTCGGGGACGTCCGCATGGAGCTGGATGCCCGCCGCCCGCCAGCGACGCAGTGCCTCGAGCAGGCGCGCCGCCGAGATGTTCGCCGGCACCGTGACCTTGCCCTGGAACAGCAGCGCTTCGCCTTGCACGAGCAGCGCGAAGGCCTGCTCGCCGGTCTCGGTGCGCAGCTCGTGCAGGGCGTCGCGCACCTGGCTCAGCGCCGCGACCACGCGGGGGTGGGCCGGTTCGTGGATGCGGCACGCGACGAGCCCGGCGACGAGATGCTCGATCAACGCGAGCGCGGCGCGCGGCACGCGGGAGTAAGTCTTCTCGCTCATCCGGGACTCCTCATGCCTGCTCCTTCGAGTCGCGGATCGCCTTCAGGGTCTCGGTCGCGGCCTGGCGCACCGCACGCGCCTCCTTCGTCTGCGTGAGCAGGCGTCCTTCCTTCGCGAGCTGCTCGAGGTACTGGATCGTCTCGGGCGTCGGCCAATGGACGAGCGCACGGATGGCGTAGAGCCGGCGGTCGAGGTCGCCGGGGTTCTCCGCGGTGTCGCGGATGTACTGGCGCAGCAGGAGGCTGGTGTAGCCGTGGAGCTTGAAGTTGGCCTTGCCGTGCGCGACGCAGTCGCAGAGGTCCGCGAGGTAGCCGTTCGGGAAGCTCGTCAGCGGTTGCACGATCGACAGCGCGGCCGCCTCCTGGCGCGGGAGCTGCTGGCGGCGCAGGAAGTTGACGACGAGCGCGCGCGTCCACGTCGCCCCCGTCGCGACGTAGTGCCGCGCGATCGCCGCCGCCCGCCGGCCACCGAGCTTCAGGATCTTCTCGGTGCGATGCGGGGTCAGCAGCGTGCCGTCTTCGATGAGCACGCGCGCTGCCTCCGCGACGGACTCCGCACCGACCTTCTCGAAGAGCTGGGCGAAGGTCTCCTCGCTCTTCTGGTCCTTGAGGTCGAGTCCGTCGAGGAACGCGATGAACTGCGTCGGGAACGTCTGAACGACCTGGTCGACGTCGAGCGCCTCGCGCGACGAGAGCATCTGCGCGACGCCATGCCGCTGCAGGAACTCGAAGACGCGTTGGTTCGCGTCGTCCTGCATCCCGTTCGGACCGCCCTCGCGCGCGAAGCGCAGCCAACGGGCGAGGATCCGGCGCTGGGTCGGCGAGGCCGCGGTCACGATCGGGGTCGCGGTCTGCACGATCGCCGCCGCGATCGCGGCGCCGTCGGCCGCATAGGCGAGGAGCTGGAGGCATGCACCGAGCGCCTCGTCGAGGAAGTTCGGGTCGTCCGCGCTCAGCTCGAGATCGTTCGCGTGCGGCAGGCGCTTCAGGTCCTCGAGCAGGGCCTCGATCCCGTCCTCGAGTCGCGCGTTGCTCGAGCTGCTCGGCCCGCGCTGGCGCGGATTCGCACCGGCACCCGTCCCGCGCGCGACGACATCCGTGCGCACGCCCTCGAGGAAGGACTCGAAACTGTCCTCGCGCAGGCGCGGGCGCGGCGTCGCGGCGCCGAGCTGCGGCGCGGGCCGCGCGGCGGCGCCGGCCCCATCGACCGACGGCAGCGCCAGGCCATCGAGGAACGCGGCTCGGGCCGAGACCGGCGCCGGAGCTGCCTTCGCGGGGCCGGTCGCCGGCGGCGGCGGTGCGGCCGCGGCGCCGCGCTGTGCCGATTGCGGCGTGCTCGGCGGGGCGAGGCTCGGGGTGGGCGCGGCGTGGCCGGACTGGGGTGCGGCGCTGGCCGCCGCCGCGGCGCGGCGCTTCGTCATCGTCCCGGCCATGTGCGTCATGCGCGTGCCGGGATCGTCGGGGCGTGCGAGCAGGAAGCCGTCGATCTGGGAGAGCAGTGCCTCGAGCACGGCTTCGACCTCGCGACACGCGGCGTCGGGACGCGCGACGAGCGCCGGCGCGAGCTCCGCGACGACGGCCTCGAGCATCGCCGACGTGTCGAGGTGCGCGGCGCCGCGGTACTCGTCCTCCACGCGTTGGTGCATCTGCGCGATCGCCGAGCGAGCGCGGTCGGAGCGCGTGAGCAACGCGAGGATCCCATCGAACGCACCGCGCGCGACCGCGGGGCTCGACGGCACCGCGGCCGGCGGTGTCGCGTGTGCGGCGTGCGCGGCGAGCGGCGGCGCACCGCCGGGGAACGGACTCGCGGCCGAGGGGATGCCCGCACTCGGGCTGCGTGCGACCGGACGTGCCGCGCCACCGGGCCGCGGCGGCGCCGCCGTCGGGGCGGTGGAGGGCATCGCGGCTGCGCTGCCCGGACCCGGCGTGTTCTGCGCGAAGAGCGGTTCGACGCCCATCCCCGCATGACGCCAGGCCTCGACCAGCGGCGGCGCCCCCGGTGGGAAGCACTGTCGCAGCCCGGCGGCGAATGCCGTCAGCGCGACCGGGTCGGGACGGGGCTCGATGCGCACGCCATGGATGCGTGCGCGCACGAAGCGCTCGCGGAGCCACGCGATCAGGGGCCGTGCGCCGTCGATCTCGCGGCCCGCGACGCGCACGCCCGTGCGCGTGAGCACGAACTCGATCGGCCCGCCACCTGGACTCGCGAACGCGAGTCGCTCGAGAAGGGCCTGCACCGTCTCCCGCACGCGCGGGTTGTTCTCCGGGTAGACGAAGCTGGTCTTGAGGTACGTAGCGAGGGCGTCGACGAGGGGTTCTCCCCCGTCCGGCGTGGTTCCCGGATGCGTACCTGGTCGATCCTGCATCAAGGCCGTCTCGGCCTGCTGACCTGATCCTGGGTCATCGATCCCCCGGCGCACCGAGCCTTAGCGCGGTCGCGAAGAAGTGTCACGACGCGGCCCCGGCTCGGAGTGTCGATGGGATGGACGTCGCGGGATGCGACGTCCAGCGCCCTTGGTCCCGCGGGGAGTTCCGCTACGGCTGCGCCCCGCGCCTGCCGAAAGCGTCGAGGACTTCGACAGGAGGATCTCGATGAGCTTCGCCGGTGATCTGCGCGGCATCGGTCTCGCCGATGTGTTCCAGAATCTCGCCGCCAACCGCGCGACGGGAACGCTGGACGTCCGGAGCAAGCAGCACGAGCGCTTCGTACGCGTGGAGGCCGGTGCCGTGACCGGCTTCTCGTTCGGCGTCGGCAAGGGACTGGCGATCGTCGAGCATCTGATCGAGCGCCGGCTCGTCGACGGCGACGAGGTCGAGCGCGTGCTGGCACGTCATCGACGGACGCGCAAGCCGCCGGTCGCGGTGCTGGTCGAGCGCGGGCTCGTCGACGATGCGACGCTCGCCGACGCGATCGCGGAGCGCATGCAGGAGGGCTTCTTCGAGCTCTTCGCGCTGCGCGACGCCGAGTTCCGCTTCGAGCAGGGTGAGGCGCCGGCCCGCGTGTTCGACGCCGATCTCGATCGCTTCGCGATCCGGCTCGAGATCGAGCCGCTGCTCATGGAGGCCGCGCGGCGCCGCGACGAACTCGAACGGGTGCAGCGCGTGGTCGGCTCGCTCGACGATCACTTCGTGCTCCTCGAGGGCTATGAGGCGGTGGCCGACACGGACACCCTGCAACGCGTCGCTCCGGAGCTCGACGGGCGGCGTTCGGTGGGCGACGTGCTCCGCGCGACCGGACTCTCGGCGTTCGTCGTGCGCAAGGCGATCCACGATCTCGTGCTCGCGGGCGTCGCCCGGCCGAGCAGCGCGGAGGAACTCGTCGCGACCGCGGATGCGGCGCAGGCCGAAGGTCGGACCGACGACGCGCTCCGTTGCCTCGCCCAGGCCCTGCGCCTCGCCCATGGCGATCATGCGTTGCGCCTCCGCCATGCGGCGATGCTCCGCGATGCGGGTCGTCTGGCCGATGCCGCCATCGAGCTCGCGCGCGTGGGCCACGACGCCGCGCGCGCCGGCGATCTCGACGCGGCGATCGAGCAGTACCGCGCGGCGATCGCGCTCCAGCCGGAGGAGCTGCCCCTGCAGGAGCGGCTCATCGAGCTGCTCGCCCAACGCGGCGACGAGGCGTCGCTCACGCCCGCCGTGCTCGAGCTCTGCGCGCGCCTCCGCGCGATGGGTCTCGCCGAACGCGCGCGCACGCTCCTCTCCGGGCTCGTCCATGCGCGTGCGTCGCGCGTGCCCGCCGAGCTCGTGACGACGTTGGCCGACGTCGAGTCCGATCTCGGTCACTGGCAGGAGTCGTCGCGTCTCTACCGCGCGCTCGGCGAGCGCGTCGTGCGTCGCGACGAGCTCGCGGGGCTCACGTACCTCCGCGCCGCGCTGCGACAGGATCCGCACAACGAGGAGCTCGCCGCGCTCGTCGCCGACCTCGAGTCGGGCCGCGCCGCGAAGTCGCGGGCGCGGCGTCGCCGCCTCGCCGTCGCGAGCGCGGCGGTGATCGCGCTCGCCGCGGCGGGCGTCACCACGCTCGGCGAGATGACCGCGGCACGCCGGGCCTCGGCCGCGCTCGGCGACGCGCTCGGCGAGGTCCACGACGGCCGGGCGCTCGCGGCGCTCGCGCGCCTCGACGCCGTGCGCACGGACTTCGGCTGGACGCCGAGTGGGAGAGCGGCTTCCGCCTGGGTCGATCGACTCGTCGATCTCCATCTGGACGCGACGCGCGGGCTCATCGCCGCAGGCGCCTACGATCCGGCGCTCGGGCTCTGCGAACAGCTCGCGCAGAGCGTGGTGCGCGCCGACCTCGCACCGACGCTGGATGCGCTGCGTGCCCGCATCGAGCGCGAGCGGGAGGCGCTCGCGGTGTTGCAGCGCGTCGACCGTGACGACGTGCCGCCCTCGGCGGTCGATCTCGCGGCGCTCGAGACCCTCGGGCGCCCTGAACATCTCGAATTCCTCGTCGCCCACCTGGCGCGCGTCCGGCAGTCCGCGGCGCGCGTCGCGTTGCTCGATGCGCTCGCGGCCCTCGACAGTCCGCGCGCGGTCGTGCCGGCCGTCGCGGCCGCGCTCGCCTCGCCGGACGGCGGCACGCTCGCCGCGGCGCTGCGCGTGCTCGCCCGCGTGCCGCAGTGGCGGAGCGCCGGTCGCGAACCGGAGTGGCGCGACGCCGAACTCACGCTCGAAGAGGCGCTCGAGGATCCCGCGCGCGCGGCGCTCGCGCGCCGACTCCTCACGCTGCTGCGTGGACCGCTGCCCGCAGCGCCGCAGGACGGCGGCTGACGCGCGGCGCGCCGATCAGCGCTTGAGGCCGGCGTAGAGGCCGAGCGTCGCGAGTCCGGCCTGCGGCAGGCTGCCGGTGAGCAGGGTCTGGAGCGAGCCTGCCTCCTTCTGGACCTTCGCGACGAACTGGTCGAAGGCGCCCGACATCGCCTCCCAGTTGACCGTCACCCACTCGAGCTGGGAGAGGCCGACCAGCGCGAGCACCTGCAGGCCGACGAAGATCAGCGCGAGGCGCAGGAACGAGCGCATCGCGAGACCCGCGGCGAAGGCCGCGAAGAAGCTGAAGCCGAGCTTGAGGAAGGCCGGCGACATGTCCGTCGGCGTCTCCGCGGCGATCGGATTGCCGTCGGCGTCGAGCGCTTGCCCCCCGGCGCCCTGCGTCGTGAGCGCGCCGCCGCCCGGCGACGTGGTGAGGTCGTGCGCGCCGCTGCGCTCGAAGGGCAGGAGCGCGAGTCCGACGACGATGCAGACGCCGGCGATGACGATGAGGATCTTCTTCCAGCGGGCGAGATCGGCGAAGCCGCGGCGTTGCGGCTTCGGCGCGGGGGAGTCGGCGAGCGAGGTCTCGGTCATCGGCGGTCTTCGGCGCGGTCCGCGTGACGAGCGCGGGATGGGGGGCGAGGGAGCATAGCGCGGCTCCGATCAGCGCCGCGGCGGACCTTCGCCGGCGGACCAGCTGGCGAAGAGCCGTTGGCCGAGCAACACGCCGCCGAGCCCGTCGAAGTGCACGTGGGCCGGCGACCCGAAGTCGAGCGGGAGATCGTCGACGTCGGTGACGAACACGTCCTCGAGCGTCGATGCGACCTGCTGCTGCGCGGCGCGCAACCGCGCCTCGCCGTAGTCGAAGAACGAGGCGGGCACGTGGCGATCGTGCATCTCCGCGATCACGAAGCGCACCGGCACGTTGTCCTGGTGGAGCGTCGCGATCGTGCCGCGCAGGTCGCCGATGAAGCGCGTGAGGTGCGTGCCGTACGTGTCGCTGAAGTTCGCGATGAAGTCGTACTCACCCTGGATCCAGACGATGCCGCGGATCTGCGGCACGAGGTCGGCGGCGTCGAGTGCCGCGGCGGCGCGACGCCATTCGCGGATGATCTCGTCGAAGAGCGACTCGCGGTCGGGCAGCTTGCTGAAGCTCGGGTTGGCGTCGGGATTGAGCGCGGCGACCGCGACGAACTTGAAGAGGTAGACCGGCTCACCGAGCGCGCGCGACGCCGCGTCGGCAAAGCCCGCCTCGGGACCGAAGTTGGGCTCGGTCAGGTGCCAGTTCGCGTTGTTCACGTTGGCGCCCTGTCCCGTCCGGTAGTCCTCCCAGCCCGGGCGCGAGTTCGGTCGCATCGCCGACGGACCCGGCCACCAGATCTTCGCGAAGGGCTGGTACGCGAGCTGCGGCCAGCGGTTGCCCGGCGTGAAGGGATTGGAGAGCCAGTTGCCGTGCGCGCCGCCGGCGCAGTTCGATTGGCCCAGGAGCCAGAAGACCGGCACCTCGCGGCGGCGGAAGAGTCCCGGCGAACGGATGCCGTTCGCCACACCGCCGCTGCCGGTGCTCCGCGGCGGGGTGGGATTCGGCGCCGGGTTCGCGCTCTGCGAGGGCGCGGACGCAGCGAGCAGGACGACGGCGACCAGGACGGCCGCGAGGAGGGAACCGAGGGAGCGCATCGGCGCGGGAGACTAACCCGAGTCCGCGGGTGGTGTCCGCGGCGCGCGGGTGCCGGTCGCGCGGCGGGGCGAATCTGCACTGGCAGCGGGGCCACCGTTGAACTGGCCGGCCCGCGTGCTCCGCTGATGAGCCCGCAGCCGCCGTCATGCGCCGAATCCCGCCCACGCTCCGTTCCGTTCTCGTCTTCGCTCTCGCCCAGGGACCCTGGTGCGCCACCGCGCACGCGCAGGAGCTCACGCTCCCGCACATGTTCGGCTCGCACATGGTGCTGCAGCAGGACTGCGCCGTGCCGATCTTCGGTCGCGCGCGCCCGGGGGCCGGCGTCGAGGTGATCGCGTCGTGGCATGGCGGCGCGCGCGCGATGGGACGCGCCGACGCCGCGGGTCGCTTCCGCGTCGACGTGACGACGCCGAAGGCCGGTGGCCCCTACACGCTGATCGTCAGCTCGGGCAACGCCGCGCTGCGCTACGACGACGTCCTCGTCGGCGAGGTCTGGCTCTGCTCCGGCCAATCGAACATGGAGTGGGAGATGCGGCAGGTCGACGGCGGCGAGGAGGCCATCGCGAGCGCCGCACGCCCGACGCTGCGCTTCTTCCAGGTCGCCAACCGCACGGCGGCCGGTCCGCTCGACGACGTCGACGGGGAGTGGCGCGCGAGTTCGCCGGAGACCTCGCCGCGCTTCAGCGCGGTCGCGCAGTTCTTCGGCCGCGAGCTGCAGGACGCGCTGGGCGTGCCGGTGGGGCTCATCCAATCCGATTGGGGCGGGACGCCCGCCGAGGCCTGGACGCGTGCGGAGGCGCTCGCGCCGTTCGAGGCGTTCGCTCCGCGGCTCGCGCGGCTCGCGGCGGAGGCGCAGGACCAGGACGGCGCGCGCCGTCGTCGCGAGGCCGCCGACGCGGCCTGGCGTCGCGCCGTGGAGCTCAGCGATCGCGGCACGATCGCTCCGGGGCGCCCGCTCGCGTGGTCCGCGGTGGGATTCGACGACAGCGCTTGGGAGACGATCGCCGTGCCTGCGCCCTGGTCGAGCGGTCCGCTGCGCGACTTCGACGGCGTCGCGTGGTACCGGCGGCGCGTCGAGATCCCCGCGACCTGGGCCGGCCGCGATCTCGTGCTCGAGCTCGGCACGATCGACGACGACGACGTGACCTGGTTCGACGGCGTCCGCGTCGGCGACACGCAGGGCTGGAACCGCGCGCGTCGCTATCGCGTGCCCGGTCGACTCGTGCGCGGCGGCGCGACGACGATCGCCGTGCGGGCGCACGACACCGCGGGCGAGGGCGGCATCCTCGGTGACGCCGCGCGGCTCCGCGTGCAGCTCGCCGACGATGCGGACGGGGCGCAGGCCGTCGGCCTCGCCGGGGACTGGCGCATCGCGCGCGGCGTCGATCAGAAGAGCCTGCCGCCGCGTCCGGCGCTCGACGCCGTCGGTCCCGGCGATCCGAGTGCGCTCTGGAACGGGATGATCGCACCGCTCGCGCCGTACGCGATCCGCGGCGCGATCTGGTACCAGGGCGAGTCGAACGTCGGCCGCCACGAGCAGTACCGCGAGCTCTTCCCCGCGATGATCGCCGACTGGCGTCGCAGCTTCGGTCGCGGCGAGTTCCCCTTCCTCTTCGTGCAGATCGCGCCGTTCGCCTACGGCGGCGATGTCGGCGAAGCCGCCTGGCTGCGGGACGCGCAGCGCCGCACGCTCGGCGTCCTGGCGAACACCGGCATGGCAGTCACGATGGACATCGGGGATCCACGCGACATCCACCCGCGCAACAAGCGCGACGTCGGTCGTCGGCTCGCGCTCTGGGCCCTCGCGAAGACCTACGGCAAGGACCTCGTGCACTCCGGCCCGCTCTTCCGCGAGGCCAGGCCGGAAGGGCGCGTGCTGCGCGTGCAGTTCGCGCACGCCGCAGGCCTCCGCACGCGGGATGGCCAGGCACCGAAGGGCTTCGAGATCGCGGGCCTCGACGGCGTGTGGCACCAGGCGACCGCGCGCATCGAGGGCGAGACGCTGCTCCTCGAGTGCGCGGAGCTCGCCGAGCCGGTGTGGGTGCGCTACGCGTTCGGCGCGGCCGACCAGCCGAACCTCGAGAACGGCGCGGGGCTGCCGGCGGCGTCCTTCATCAGCCAGCCCTGACTTCATCGGCCAGACCCGAACCGCCGCGCCGCGATGCCGTCGATCCCACGCTGGCTGCCGAACGCGATCTCGGCGCTGCGCATCGCGCTGGTGCCGGCGTGGGTCTGGGCCGCGGAGCTCACATCGCGCGGCGCGCTCGGGCACGGGCCGGTCGTCGCGATCCTCTTGGCGATCGGCATCTCGGATCTCGTCGACGGCGACCTGGCGCGACGCTTCGGTCTCACGAGCCGGGTCGGTGCGACGCTCGACGCGATCGCGGACAAGCTCGCCCAGGTCGTGCTCGTCACCTGGCTCGCGTTGCGCTCGAGTCCGGCCTTCGACCCGATCCCGCTCTGGTTCCTCGGCCTGCTGATCGCGCGCGACGGCGTCCTCTTGATCGGGCTGCTCCTGCTCCGCGCGCGGCACGGCAAGGTGGAGGTGGAGCACGAGTTCCATGGCAAGGCCGCGAGCGTGCTGCTCTTCGTCATGCTGGTCGTCGCCAGCGCCGGGCACGGTCGCGAGCTGACCCTCCCGCTGCTGCTGGCCATCGCCCTCCTCGTGTCCTGGAGCACGTGCCGCTACGTGCGGCGCGGCTTCGCGCAGGAGCGGGCCGCTCGCCGCGGCGACGGCTCCGCGTGACGATCGGGGCCGAGCGGGGAAGTGCTGCCTGTGAACGCCGTGCCCCTGGAATCGCTGTTCGAGCGCTGGCGCAGCGCGGGTGACCTCGATGCGCTGGCCGAGGTCTTCGACGCCTGTGCGCCCGAGCTCCTGCGCGTCGCGCGCCATCTCGCGCCCGAGGCCTCGCTCGCCGAGGACCTGCTGCAGACGACCTTCCTCGAGGTGCTGCGTCAGCCGCAGCGCTTCGATGCACGCCGTCCGCTGTTGCCCTGGCTCGTCGGCATCCTCGGCCACCATGCGCACAAGCAGCGCCGTGCGTCGCGACGGCAGCTCGACCCGACCCGGCTGCGCGCGGAGCGACCCGTCGACCCCGCCGACGAGGCGAGCGGCCACGAGTTCGAGACGGCGCTCGGCGAGGCGATCGGCAACCTGGCCGAGCCCTATGCGAGCGTCGTGCGCGCGCACCTCCGCGATCGCGAACGGCCGAAGGAGATCGCGGCGCGTCTCGGCCGCGCGTCCGGCACCGTCCGCATGCAGCTCTCGCGCGGCCTCGCGATGCTGCGCGCGGCGCTGCCCGCCGGCCTCGCCGTGCCGCTCTGCGTGGCGCGTGCGGAGGCGCTCGATCGTGTGCGCACGGAGCTGCTCGCCGCGGCCGCGCAGCAAGGCGCGCTCGGTGGCGGGATGCTCGCGACCGTCGCGCGTTCACCGCTCGCGTGGGTGGGCCTCGCGATCTGCGCTTTGGGGATCGCCCTGCCGCTCGCCCGGCGCGCGCCTTCGGCGGGGTCGGTGCCGGGCTCGCCGCTCCGCGCCGAGGTTCCGGCGTCGGGCGCGGCCGGCCCCGCGGTCGCCGGGTCGCCGCTCGAGCGGGCCGAGGCCGGAGAGCGTGCGCCGCTCGACGCGCCGGTCGGACTGCGCCCTGGTTATTGGCTGGTCGGCACGGTCGCGCTGCCCGTCGGTCTGGACGGCGCGACCGCGATCCGCGTCCGGAGCCAGGGGCTCGGGGCGGACCGCGCCGGCACGGTGGCGGCCGACGGACGTTACGAGCTCGAGATCACCGGGCTCTTCGAGCCGGCGCCCGGCGACGCGGAGCAGCGCGCGCGCTTCGAGTTCCTGCTGACGCACGACCTGGCGCGGCCGAGCGGCGCGCAGCAGCTGAGCGTGGTCGCGGACCATCCGCGCTGCCTGGTCGCCGAGGCCACGCCCGTGCTCGATCTCGGTTCGCAGCCGCGGCCCGCCGACGCGCGGATCGAACTGCGCGTGGACTTCGCGCTCGAGACCGCCGCCGTGATCACGGGCCGGGTCGAACTCGAGGGCGGCGCGGACCTGGGCCTCGTCGAGCTCGGCGTGCTGCGCGCATCCCGCCTCCGCGATCCGGTGTTCGAGCCGGAGCTCCGCGCGAGCGTCGACGCGACGGGGCGCTTCTCGATCCGCCATGCCCTCGAGGAGGAACTCGAGCTGTGGGTCGTGCATCCGCGGCTCGCGCCGGAGACGCACCGTCTCGTCGGTCGCCTTGGGGCGATCGAGGATTGCGGCACGTTCCGCCTCCGGGCCGGCACCGCATCGATCGAAGGCCGGGTGGTCGGCGCGGATGGCGAAACAGGGGGGACGTCCATCGGCGCCAGCCTCGTTCCGCCGAGTGGCCTGCCCGTCGGGGTCACGACCTTCGGCGGCGTGCTGCGCGTCGGCGGCCGCCTCGTGCAGGGATTCCAGTCGGGCGACGCCGACGCGCTGGGCCGTTTCCGCTTCGCGGGCCTCGCCCCGGGCAGCTGGCGGATCCAGCTCATCTCGTTCCGCGGGCTGCCGGTCTGGCCCGGCGACGCGGGGCTCGATGTGGACACGGCGGCGGGCAGCGCCGTGCTCGGTGCGGATCGCAGCGTGATCCGGATCGAGGTGCGGGGTCCGGACGGCCCGCTCGCCGACGCCCGGCTCCTGCTCGGCTGCGGCGACCATCGCGGGGCGTTCTCGACCGCGGCCGACGGGTCGTTCGCGTTCTCCGCGCTGCGCGCCGCGGAGTACGAGCTCGTGGTGGAGCGCGATGGCTTTGCAACGCAGAGTCTGCGCCTGCCGATCGCCGGACGCCGGGACCCGGAGCTCGTCGTGGTCGACCTGCTGCGCGCGCCGACCGGCACCCTGGTCCTGCGCGTCGGCGGAGCGCCCGCGGCGGATGCAAACGTGCTCGTCCGCATCGAGTGTCTCGACGAGGCCCGCGCCGCGCTCGAGCGGCGCGGCGTGATCGAGGCGGGCGCACTCGAGTTGCGGGACCTGCCGCCCGGCCGGTTGCGGGTGCGCGTCGCGCCCGCACATGCGAGCGGCATGCCCTTCGCGATCTTCGGTCAACCCACCGCGACGCTCGAGGTCGAGGTCGAACTCGGCGCCGCGGAGCGTCGCGAGGTCGTGCTCGAGCGGCCGGCGGTCGGTCGGATCCGGGTGGTCTCGGACTGGCGGGGGCACCCGGACATGGCGGTGGCGAAGTTCGGCGTCGTCGACGCACTCGGCCGCAGCGTCGCGACGAGCACCGTGATCGAGCGCAGCGGTGGGTGGCTCGAAGCGGCCGGGATCCTCCCGCTCGCAGGCAGCAGCTACCTCGCCCCCGATCTGCCCCCCGGGCGCTACTCGCTCGTCGTCGAGCACCCGGCGATCGGCCGGCAGAGCTACGCGGTCGAGGTCGTCGCGGGCGAGGTGATGACCTTGCGCGTGCCCTGATCGCCCGCGCCGCGCGGGGATCGCTGCGCGAGGTCCTCCCCGAGTGCCGCGAGCAGGGTCTGCGCATTGCGCTCCCAGGTGAAGCGCTCCTCGACCATCTGCGCTCCGGATGCGGCGCTCGCGCGCAGTCGCTCGCGATCGCCGAGCGCGTCGCGCAGCGTCGCGACGAGCGCGGGCACATCGTGCGGTGGGGCGATGAACGCGGGCGGGTGATGGCCGTCCTTCGCCCAGAGCTCGGCCTCGCACGCGAAGCCGCTGTCGCTGCTGGCGAGCACGGGCGTGCCTGCCGCCAGGGCCTCCGCATAGACGAGGCCGAACGACTCGCGCCACGACGGCATCGCGAACAGGTCGGCCCAGGCCATCCACGCGAGCAGCTCGCGCGGCGACATCGGTGCGTGGACGGTGATGCGCGGCGCGTGGCGGGCGCGCGCGATGCGACGCCGGAGGCTCCGCGGCGCCGCGGTGACGAGGTGCAGATCGAGGTCGCCGCGCTCCGCGGCGAGCGTGTCGAACGCGTCGACGAGCTCCTCGAAGCCCTTGCGTCGGTAGTAGTTCGCAACCGAGAGCACGACGCAGCGGCCGTCGAGCGTCGACGGCCGCGGCGGTGGCGCGGTGGCGGCGCGGATCGCGCCGTTGGGCAACAGCGTCACGTTGGTCCAGCCCATCGTGCGCGTCAGCCAGTCGCGGTGCGGCGCACCGACGACGAAGACCCGCGCGGCGCGCTGCGCGCAGGCCGTCGCGGCCGCGCCGAGCCGCGTGGTGGGCCGCAGGCGCAACACGTCGTCGGCGGAGTGCTCGATGAACGCGCAGCGCACGCCGTGGCGCTGCGCCGCGCGCGTGACGAGCTCGCCGAAGGGCATGATGCCGTGCGCGAGCAGGACGTCGGGACGGAACGCCGCGATCGTCGCGTCGAGCGGCGCACGCATCGCGCGCTCCGCCCAGCGCAGCACGGTGCGCGGTGCGAGCCGGGCGAGACCGAAGCGCACCGCCGGCGGGAAGACGAAGCGGGTGCGCGGCGCGTGGACCGCGATGCCCTCGCTCGCGTACGCGAGCGGGCGCTCCGTGTGGTCGCGCAGGCGGCCGCAGAGTCGTCCGAGCCAGGGCGGGACTCCTGGCCCGGGCGCGAAGAACTCGACGCGCGAGCCCAGCGCCTCCAGCGCGTGCGCCTGGTGCACATGGAAGATCCCGAGCCGGGGTCGGCTCGGCCAGGGCACCGCGAGCGAGCAGAGGAGGACGCGCATCGATCCGTCGTGTCGTCCAGATCGGCTCGATCGCCCCTCCTCCCGGAGCGCGGATCACGGTCGCGGAGCCGAGCGGTCCCCGCGCGCGACGGCGCGCGTCGTTCGTGTCGGCGGCCCCGCCGGTCTATCCTGCGCCCGCGCGCTCGAGCGCCGATCTCCCATGGCAAGGTTCCTCGTCCCTCGTTCCCATCCCGCCTCCGTCTCGTTCGGCATCTTCCTCGCGCGCGTCGTCACGGGTGCGGCACTCGGGATCCACGGCCTGCCCAAGCTCCAGAATCTCACGACCTGGGGTGAAGGCATGGGCTTCCCCGCGGCCCTCCTGCCGGTCGGTGCCATCGCCGAGGGCGTCTTCGGCTGGCTGCTCGCCATCGGCTTCCTCTCGCCGTTCGCGGCACTGATGTGCGCCGGCGTGATGGCGGGAGCCGTGTGGTTCCACGTCGGTCAGGGTCATGCCTTCGCGGCGACCGCGCCGAACCAGGCGGCCTTCGAGCTCGCGGCGGTCTACTGCTCGGTCTCGCTGCTGGTGCTCTTCGCCGGGCCGGGATCGCTGTCCGTCGACAAGTTCGTCTTCAAGCCGCGCGACGGCGGCGGGCAGTGATCGGCGCCCCGAGCGCCCGCCCGTGAAGGCCGCCGAGCGTCACGCGCTGTTCGCGCGCGTGGCGCTGCGCGCGCTGGCGTCCTGGAGCGGGTCCTTCACCGCGCTGGCCGCCGGGGTGATCGGGTGAGCTGATGACTCGGAGTGCGGCCCCGATCTGCCGTCCGTGTTCGTCGGCGCGCCCTTCCTCTCCGTGCTCGTGGGCCTCGCGAGCGCAGAGCGAAGCCCCGATGCCGGCGCGCGTTGCTCGCGCGGCGCGTGAGGCGCAGCGTGAGGTACTCTCTCCGACGATGTCCGCGGAGGCCGATCGACCGCATGGAACGAGCGCCGAACGGCGCTACGACGAGCTGCTCGCCCGCGCGTTGCGCGGGGAGTCGATCGAGTCCGAGGGTGAGGGCGAGTCCTGGCTGGCGGGACTGAAGGAGCTCGCGCGCCGCGCGGCGCCCGCGCCGGGACCAGCCCTCGAGAACGAGCCGGGCCTCCCGTGGCGTGAACTCGGCGGCTATCGCCTGATCCGCCGGCTCGGCGAGGGTGGGATGGGGGTCGTCTACCTCGCCGAGCAGAGCGGGCTCGGCCGTCGCGTCGCGCTGAAGGTCCTGCGCCCCGAACTCGCGAACTCGCCCACGGCGCTCGAGCGGCTCGCGCGCGAGGCGCGTGCGATCGCGAAGCTGCGCCACCCCGGGATCGCCGCGGTGCACGCGCTCGGCGAAGACGCCGGCGTGCGCTTCTTCACGATGGACCTGCTCGACGGCGAGGACCTCGACGAGGTCCTCGCTCGGCGGCTCCTGGATCACGGCGAGGGTCTCCCGATCCCGATGGCCTTGCAGATTGCCGCCCAGGTCGCGGCGGCGCTCGACTGCGCGCATGCGGCCGGCGTGCTGCACCGCGACGTGAAGCCCCACAACGTGCGGATCCTCGGCGATGGTCGCGCGGTGCTGCTCGACTTCGGCCTCGCGCGCGAGCTCGGCGGCGAAGGGGTGAGCATCACACGCGAGTTCGCCGGCTCGCCGAGCTACGCGGCGCCGGAGCAGATCGTCGCGCGGCACGGGGCGCGGCCCGATGCACGCGCGGACGTGTGGGGGCTGGGCGCCACGCTCTACGAGTGCCTTACCGGACGGGCGCCCTTCGTCGGGGAGACGATCGAGAGCGTGATGCACGCCGTGCTGCACGATGAGCCGGTCCGTCCGGGCCTGCTGCGGCCATCGCTGCCACGCGACGTCGAGACGATCCTCTGCTGCGCGCTCGAGAAGGACCCCGCACGGCGCTATCCGTCGATGCGCGCCTTCCACGAGGATCTGCTCGCCGTGCTCGAACTCCGCGTCATCGGCGCGCGCGCGCCCGGACGATGGACCGTGCTGCGCCGGCAGGTCCGCCGCCATCCGCGCCTCGCCGCGCTCGCGCTGAGCGCCGTGGCGGTCATGCTCTTGTTCGCCGCCGAGTCCTGGCTCGAGCGCCGGGCGCGCGGCATCGAGGCCGCGCAGCTCGTCGTCTCGGTGCAACGCGAGCTCGATGCGATCGAGACGCGGCGCGGTGCGGCGGAGCGCGCGGGCATGGGTCTGCACGAGCTCGAGGCGACTCGATCCGCCCGATCGTGGACCGCGGCGGAGGCGGAGCGAGCCTCGCGCCTGTCGACCGAACTCGCGGCGTTCACGCGCGATCGGGCCGACGTGTTCGCGCGCGCCGATGCGAACCTCGCGGGCGCGCGGCGCTCCGCTCCGCTCCTCGACGGTCTCGAGGACGCCTACGCGCAGCTCTACTGGCAGCGCTGGCTCGAGGCGCGCCAGAACGGTCCGCGCTCGACGATCGAGTTCTTCCGCGAGCGCGTCGCGGAACACGATCGACGCGGCACCTGGGTCGCGCGCATGCGGGGCCACGGCAGCCTGCGCTTGACGACCGAGCCTGCAGGGGCCGAGGTCTTCCTCTTCCAGTACGCGGTGCTCGGCGAGGTCGTGCCGGGTGAGGAGCCGCGCGTCGTGCCGATGCGTGCGCTCGGCGCCGCCGAACGGGAACGTCCCGGCGCGACCGCGCTGCGCGTCGTGCGCGCGCACGACGTGCTCGACGCCGAGGACCTCGTCCTCGAGCTCGACGGGCGCAGCTGCGACGCGATCCTCGCGGCGACGGATGCCCACGCCCTGCGCGCGTACGGGGAGCGCGGTGGTGTCCGCGCGCGCATCTGGCGCTCTGGTCGCAGCGAGGAGCTCGTGCTGCCCGCGGGTCTCGAGCTCCGCGTCACCCGCGCACCGCTCTTCGTCGGCGAGGATCGACGCGTCGGGGTGACACCGCTCGTCGTCGAGGACCTTCAGCCCGCGTGGTACGTCGCGCTCGTGCGCCGACCCGGCTGCGAGGACCTCGTCCTGCCCTTCCATGTGGACCACGCCTCGGAGCACTTCGCGCGCTGCTCGGAGCTCGCCGTGCCGCTGGCGCCGATCGGCAGCACCCCGCGGGGCTTCGTGCGCGTCGCCGCGGACGCCTATGCCTGGGGCGAGGTCGGGTTCTTCATGCAGGAGCGCGAGCTGAGCTGCGCGGAGTACCGCGCGTTCATCGAAGACGACCCGCGCGACTCCGGGCGTTGGCCGCTCGGGGCGGCCTGGCAGGTGCGTGACGGGGCGATGGAGTTCGTGGGTGACGAACGTTCGGGCGCGACGCCGGTGCTCGGCGTCTCTTGGCCGGCGGCGCGCGCGTTTGCGCAATGGGCCGATGCGCATTGGCAGAAGCCCGCGGGCCACGGCTATCGATTGCCCACGACGCGCGAGTGGCTCCGCGCGGGCAAGGGCGGCGACGGGCGCGCCTTCGTGTTCGGCAACGGCTTCCGCGACGTCTGGCTCGGCGCCGCGGCCTTGCCGGCATCCGCGCCGTCGCCGTGTGCGTCGTGGCCCACCGACGAATCGCCCTTCCGTGTCCATGACCTCGCGGGCAATGCCGCCGAGTGGTGCGATGACGAGGGCCTCGCGATGGTCTGTGGCGGGAGCTGGCGCGATCGCCACGAGGCGGCGTTCCGCCTCGAATCGCGTCCACTCGCCCCAGCGACGCGTGACGAGGGGATCGGCTTCCGCCTGGTCCTGCGTCCGTCGGGTCAGACGAAGCTGGAGACGCGCGCGCGATGAACGAAGCGCACGGACTCGCCGCGCTCCTCGTGGCGCACGACGCCTGGCTGCGGAGCCTCCTCGCCGGCCACGCGCGCGGTCTGCTCCGGTTCGAGCCACTCGACGATCTGGTGCAGGGCACGCACGCCCGGGCGCTCGCCGAAGCGGGACGCTTCGCCTACCGCGGCGACGCCGAGTTCCGCGCCTGGCTCGCCACGCTCGCCCGTCGCCATGTCGGCGATCGACACGACCACTACCGCGCGTGCAAGCGCCGCGCGACCCGGGTGCTGCGCATCACCCTCGCCGATGGCCACCACAGCGCGGCGGGCGCGACACGCGGGGTCTCGCCGCTGAGCGGCAAGGCCGGGCCCGCCACGGTCGCCGAGCGCCGCGAGCTCGTGGTGCTGGCGATCCAGGCCCTGGGCGCCTTGATGCCACGCGACCGCGACCTCGTGCGCTGGACGAGTGAAGGCATCTCGATCGAAGAACAGGCGCAGCGGCTCGGCATCAGCTACGAGGCCGCGCAGCGCGCGGTGCTCCGCGCCCAGGAGCGCCTGCGCGCGACCTTCGAGCTCGCGCGCCGCGCGCGCCTACCGCGCTGACGGCCTCAGGTGCCGCTGATCGCGAACGAGAGCGCTGGACTGAGCAGGCCGCCGGAGCCGCCGCGGCAGATGCCGATCCACTGGGCGCAGCCGTGCAGGCCGCAGAGCGAGAGCGAAGCCGGGATCGGGATGGTCGTCGAGGCGCTGCCGCCGCAGGTCGAGCTGCCGGTCGTCGTCACGGGACCGACGAGGATCGGGGGCAGGACGAGGTCGATGTGGAGCAGGCCGCACCACGGCGCGGGCGGCCGCGTGCCGGCCGAGCTGCAGGGACCGCCGAGGCTCAACATGAGCCAGCTCGGCACGCCGAGCGGTGCGCCGTCGAGCGTGACGGTGAACGCGGGATTGCCGATCGCCGGGTCGCCGACGGTGCCGATGCCGGTCGTCGAGGTGCAGGGACCGCAGGCCGGGTGAAGGCAGGCGCGACCCACGACCGTGCCGCGGCTCGGCATGACGCAGAGCCCGATGAAGGGCTCGGTGCCGCCGGCGGGGCAGCAATGCGTGGGGGTGAGGGCGCAGGTGCTGGGATCGAGCGTGAGGCCGAGCGTCTTGAAGCCGTCGGTGACCCAGACCGTGCGCGTGCATTGGTCATAGGCGACGCCGTGGATGGGACCCATGGCCACGCCGCCGCAGCGCGGCAGCGGCGTGCGGCAGATCGGCGAGCACGGGCGGCCGAAGGGGGCGACGTAGAGCAGGTTGCCTGGCGGGGCCGCGCCGGAGAAGTCGCTGGACGACCAGATCACGAGATCGAGCACGTCGGCCGTGGCGATGCCGCCGATCGTATGACCGCTCGGAACGCTGGCCGGGCACGAGAAGAGCGGAGCGCCCAGGGGACAGCTCAAAGGGTAGACGTGGATCATGCTCGCCGTGTCGCTCACGACGAGCCGGCCGCGGATCTCGTTCACCGCGAGCCCCGAGACGAAGGCCCGGGGCAGCGGCAGGGGCAGCGGCGGGCAGAGATAGCGACAGTCGTCGGGGTCGCTGCAGGCGATCATCGTCCCATCGCTGATCCAGACGCCGCCGCGCGTCGGGTCATAGGCCGAGCCGCCGGCCGCGGGATGCGAGGCCATCGGGGGGAAGCCCACGGGTGCGCAGGCGCGCTCGGCGCAGGTCCCCATGTCGCGGCTGCGCAGCAGGGGCGTCGCCGCGGTGATGCCGATCAGTTCCGGCGTCGTCTGGGCGGGGATGCTCGCGGCACAGGCGAGCGCGAGCAGGAGGGCTTGGAGCGGAGTGGGGCGACTCGTCATGACATCGGATCCAGGTGGACGGTCCGGCCGTGGTGCCGGCTGGGTGCCTGGATCGGAGGAACGCGCGGGCGCAGACAGCGCCGGGCAGTGAGTTCCGGGTGCGGGGGCGCTCTTCCGCCGCAGCGCGCGGCGCATTGCGGCCGATGAGGACCTCGGATGAACCGGCTCCGTCCGACCCTTTCACCCGTCACGTGTGTCCTGCTCGTCGCCTGTGGGCAGGGGCTCGCGCCGCCGGCCAACGATGGCGTGCTCCGCGTCGATGGCCGCAGCGAGGCCTCATTCGAACGGACGCTGCGGGCGATCAAGGACACGCTGGACGGCCCCGCGCAGTCGGCGTTCGCGGAGGCCGCGTTGACCATCGATGCGCACGCGCAGCGCGGGCGGCTGCGCTCGGGGAGCGTCGACCTCGCGACGCTCCAGCGCGGCATGCGCGAGGTCCTCCACGGGATGTCCGCGGCGGAGATCCTCGCGGAGGCATCCCGCTTGGGGCCCCCGCCGCGTTGATCGTTCGCCGGACTCGCTCAGAGATCGAGAGACGATCGGTCGCTCGAACTCTGCGTGGCCGCGGATGCGGCCACCGGCAGGCATCTGAGAACCCGAACCACGGATTCTCGATCCGGCGCTCAGCAGGACCCCGCCAGCGGCTGGAACAGCGCGAAGACCGCGCCCGTCGGGTCGCTGAGCATCGAGAAGCTGCCGACCTCGGGGATCGGCGTGTTCTCCATCATCGCCGTCGCGCCGAGCTGCTTCGCCTTGGCGGTCGAGGCGCCGAGGTCCTCGACGAAGAAGTAGACGACCCAGCACGAGGGCGTGCCCGGCATCGGGTTCTTCATGAGGCCGCCGGCCTGCTTGTCGCCGTGCATCTGCACGTGGTACGTGCCGAGCGGGCCGAGGTCCTTCGGCGCGTCCTTCCAGCCGATCAGCGCCGAGTAGAAGCGCTGCGCGGCCACGTCGTCGCTCGTGTAGAGCTCGTTCCAGCAGATGCGACCGGGCACCGGGAGGTCCGGGTCGAAACCGGGGGACTCGGGCAGGCCCTGGAAGAGCGAGAAGAAGGCGCCCTGCGGATCACCGACGACCGCGAAGCGGCCGGTCTGCGGGATCTCGGTGGGCGGGATGCAGACGCTGCCGCCGAGCTGCTTCAGCTTCGCGGCGCTGGCCTCGATGTCCGTGACGGCGAGGTAGGGCATCCAGTGCGCCATCGGGATCTGCGCCTCCTCCATGATCCCGCCGATCGGGCCGGGCCCCGCGACGATCATGCGGTAGACCGAGCCCATCATCGGGACGGACTCGATGTGCCAGCCGAAGAGGGCCTGATAGAAGGCCTGCGCCTTGGCGGCGTCCTTGGTCATGAGGTCGTGCCAGACGAAGCGGCCGGGCCAGGGGCCGGAGCGGGGTTCTTGCATGGGAGGACTCGGGTCGTGGTCGAGGAAGACCGGCACGGGGACTTGCCGGCCGGGGAGGATGTGGGAGCGAGACGAAGGGAGCTACCCGTCCACGACAGATTTCACCCTGCGGGAGCGGTTCTTTTCGGGGTGCGCGGGAAGCTGCGGCTCTGCTGCCCGCGCGCAGGGGATCCTGCTACACCTCCCGGAGCGCCCCGCGCCCGCACGACGATGCCGCACCGCGAAACCGCCGGCCGCCTCTTCCTGCGCTTCCTCCGCTTCGGCTGCCTGGCCTTCGGCGGGCCGGTCGCGCAGATCGGGATGTTGAAGAAGGAGCTCGTCGACGAGGGGGGCTGGGTGAGCCAGGAGCAGTTCCGGCGCGCCCTCGCCGTCTACCAGGTGCTGCCCGGGCCGGAGGCGCACGAGCTCTGCGTGTGGTTCGGCACCGTTGCGCGGGGCCGTCTCGGCGGCCTGCTCGCGGGGCTCGGGTTCATGCTGCCCGGCCTCGTGCTCACGCTGCTCCTGTCGTGGTGCTACACCGCGGTCGGCGAGTGGCCGAGCGGAGTGCTGGCCGCGTTCGCCGGGATGCAGGCCGTGGTGATCGCGCTGGTCGTTCGGGCGACGCACCGCATCGCGGCGCACGCCGTTCCGGATCGCTGTGCCGCGCTCCTCGCCCTGCTCGCCATGGTCAGCGCGCTGCTCGGTGTGCACTTCGCGATCCCCCTGCTCGGCGCGGGGCTCGCGTACCTCGTCTGGCCGGCACCGCGCCGCTTGCTCCTTCCGTGCATCGCCCTCGCCTGGGCCGTCGCCACGCTCGCCGTGCTCGTCGGCGGCGGGCTGCGCGCGGAGCTCCTCACGCTCGACGAGGCCGCCGGTCCGGCGCCGGGATCCCTGCACCTGCTCGCGTCGGGTCTGCGTGCGGGCCTCCTCACCTTCGGCGGGGCCTACACCGCGATCCCCTTCCTCCAGGAGGACGCGGTCGGTGCTGCGGGTTGGATGACGGCGCAGCAGTTCCTCGACGGCGTCGCGCTCACCGGTGCGCTGCCGGCCCCGCTCATCATCATCGGGACCTTCGTCGGTTGGCTCGGCGGCGCATTCGGCGGGGCGATGCTGATGACCGCCGCGATCTTCGCGCCCGCCTTCGGCTTCACCCTGATCGGTCACTCGTTCTTCGAGCGCCTCGTCGCGCGGCCGGGCCTTCACCGCTTCCTCGACGGGATCGGCGCCGGGGTCGTCGGCCTCATCGCCGCGACCGCCGTCCAGTTCGCGCCCGCCGCGTTGGGCTCGGCGTCGCGGGTCCTGATCGCGGCTGTCGCGCTGCTCGTCGTCTACCGGCTGAAGCAACGGTGGGTCGTGCCGGTCGTGGTCCTCGGTGGTGCGCTCGTCGGCGCCGCGATGTGCTGAGACCGGGGCCGGTCGCGCGGTGTCCCGCCTCCTCGCGGCTCGACGCTTGCCCGCGGCGTGGGGAACGCCGAGCCTTCGCCGCCGAAGCCGACCGACGATGCGCGTCCAGACTCTCTCCATCCTCTTCGCCGACCTCGCCGGCTCGACCGAACGCCAGGCCCGCAGCTCACGGGCGGACCTCGCGTCCGACATCGCGCGCTTCCAGGCCCTCCTGACGCCGGTCTTCGCCGCGTTCCGCGGTGAGCTCGTCAAGTCGATGGGCGATGGCTTCCTCGTCTGCTTCGAGAGTCCCACCGACGCGGTGCTCGCCGCGGTGCAGGTGCAGAAGCAGCTCCATGCCGACAACGCGTCGCGCGCGGAGCCCGGCTCGCAGCTGCACGTGCGCATCGGGATCGCCACGGGCGAGGTCTCCCGCGACGCGAGCGGCGACGTCTTCGGGGACCCCGTCAACCTGGCGGCGCGCGTGCAGGCGAGCGCGGAGCCCGATGCCGTCTGGCTCGCCGAGACGACCTTCCTCTCGATGAACAAGAACGAGGTGCAGGCCTTCGAGGTCGGCGCTCGCGTGTTCAAGGGCATCCCCGGCGAGGTGAAGGTCTACCGCGTGCTCGACGAGTCGATCGCCAATGCGCGGCTGCTCAGCGCGAGTGAACTCGCGGTCGCGCGGGGACCCGCCGCGCGCGGTGTCTCGCGCCGTGTGCTCGGGGCAGGATTCGCCGGCATCGTGATCGCGGGGCTCGCGACCTTCCTCGCGACGCGTTCATCCCGCGATCGACGCACGCCGCAGCAGCGCCACGAGAGCGATCCCGACGACGTCGGTGCGGCGGACGCGTTCTTCGAGCAGCTCACGACGCAGCTCTTCGAGGCCGAGGCCCGCGGCGAGATGACGACCATCTATCGGGAGGGCGCGATCGCCGAACGCATCCGTCGCGCCGGTCCACGCCTCGCGAATCGGGAGAGCCTGGTCAAGCTGCGCTGCGTGTTCATGTTGGCGAACGAGCCGCTCGCGCCCGAGGCGCCGGGCTTCGTGCTCTCCGCCGTCGAGCGTCATCGCGGACTGGCCGCGGACGAGCGCTTCGTGGCCCTGCTGCGCGCCACCGTGGAATACGCCGCGAAGGAGCCGGCGATGCAGGCGACCTATGCCCGCGCCCTGGCCGTGGTCGAGCGCCGCTGACGGCGCGCGCGGTCAGCGCATCAGCGCCCGCGCGGCGCGCACGCCGCAGAACGGCACGCGCACGCTCTCGCCGATGATGTTGCGGAGCGCGGACTTCGCGCGGAGCGGGGTGTCGCGGCTGCTGCCGCCGCGCAGGCAGCGGTAGACCTCGTCGGTGGACCGGGCCTCGCGCAGTCCGTCGCCGCGCCGCGGCGGCGTGGCATCCCGCTGCGCGGCATCCCGCACCCACTCCGCGACGTTGCCGTGCAGGTCGTGCAGCCCGAAGGCATTGGCCCGCAGCGCGTCGATCGGATTGCTGAACAGCCAGGCATCCTCGTGGCGCTCGTCGATCACGACGCCCTGACGCGCGATCAGGCGCGCCTCGCGGCCCGCGAGGTTGGCGTGTCCCGCGAGGCTCTCCGGTTCGCTCCCGGTGCTCCACAGCGAGTGCGTGCCCGCGCGGCACGCGTATTCCCATTGCGCCTCGGTCGGCAGCACGAGGTCCATCCGGCGCAGCGTCGCATCGGCCGTGCGCCAGTCGAGGTTCTCGACCGGATGACGGCCGTCGATGACGAGCCCCGGCCGATCGGTCTTCGGCGTGAAGCTCGGATCCTCGCCGCAGAAGCGCTCCCATTGCGCGCGCGTGAGCTCGTGCTTGCCGATGAAGAAGGGCTCGAGCGTCAACTCGGTCACGACGCCGAGCCCGGCTGCCGGCTGCGGGTCGTAGTTGGGGGCCGTGGGGTCGCTGCCCTGTGAGCCCATGCGGAAGCTGCCGCCGGGCAGCAGCACGAGCACGACGCCGTGACGCGGTTCGAGGACGAGCCGGCCCTCGGCGTCGCGCGTCGGGACCTCGCCCGTCTGGAGCGCGACGAATTCCTCGAACCCGGTCGCCGGATCGGGACCGAGCGGCACGAGGCCGAGCTGTGGAGTCACGAGCAGTCCGCCGTAGCGGGTCGATTCCGCGATCCGTGAGCTGGCCGCCTCCCAGTCCGCGCGCACGGCGTCGAGGGTGCGCGCCCGCGCGGACGTGGCCCAGGCGAGGCGGCGCTCGATCTCCGCGCGCGGACCGCGCTCGCCCGCGAAGCGGGCCAGGGCCGTCGCGTGTGCGTCGAGTTGCGCGAGCAGGAAGCCGTCGGCATCGGCGCTGCGCGGGTCGACCGGGGCGGCGAGGCTCTGGCGCAGACGCGCGCGCGTGGCCTCGATCGCCGCGCTCCTCTCGAGCAGTCGATCCGCCGCCGCGAGCCAGCGCCCGTACGCCGCGCGGGCGTCGGACTCCGCCGGGAAGAGGGTCGCGGCTTCGCGCTCGAGCGCGTCGCGGCGCACGATGTCGGCGACGGTGAGGTAGCGCTCGAGCGCGGCGCTCGTCTCGCGTGCGGCCGTGTCGGCGCGGCGCCACTGGACGAGACCGAAGACGATGCCGGCGCCGAGCGAGAGGACGGCGACCGCGGCGGCGAGGACCGGCGTGCGGTGGCGTCGCACGTAGCAGCGCAGCTGGTACGCGAGCCGCGGCGGATGCGCGACGACGGGGCGATGCGCGAGCCAGGCCTCGAGATCGGCGGCGAGCGCCGCGACCGTGGGGTAGCGCCGCGTGCGGTCCTTCTCGAGCGCACGCAACACGACCCAGTCGAGCTCGTCGCGCAGCTCACGGGCGCGCGCGGGATCGCTCGCGCGCGAGCTCGGCCGCGGCGCCTGCGTCGTGCGGATGAGTTCGACGAGCTCGCTGATCCCGGCCTCGCGCCAGCGTGCGCGCGGCTGGGGCAGGTCGCCGACGAAGAGCTCGTAGCAGAGCACGCCGAGCGCGTAGACGTCGGTGCGGATGTCGACGTCGAGGCTGCCTTCGGCCTGCTCGGGACTCATGTACTCCGGCGTGCCGAGCAGCGAGCCCGCCAGCGTGCGTTCCGCCGCCGTGGCGCCGCCGACCAGCGCACGAGCGATGCCGAAGTCGATCAGCTTGGGCGTGGCCTCGCCGTCGCGCTGCGTGACGAGCACGTTGCTCGGCTTCAGATCGCGATGGATGACGCCGCGCTGATGGGCGTGCTGCACGCCCTCGCAGACCCGCAGCAGGAGCTGCACACGCGCGCGCAGGCCGAGCCGGAGTCGATCGCAATGCGCCGTGATCGGCTCGCCCGCGACGTATTCGGTGACGAGGTAGGGGCGGCCGTCGTCGAGCGCGCCGGCGTCGAGCACGCGGGCGATGCCGGGGTGGTCGAAGCGCGTGAGCACGTCGCGCTCGGCCTCGAAGCGGCGCAATACCGCGGCGCTGTCCATGCCCGGGCGGATGAGCTTGATCGCGACCTGCCGGTGCAGGGGCTCATGCTGTTCGCCGAGGTAGACCACGCCGAAGCCACCCTCGCCGAGCTTCTGGAGCAGCGTGTAGGGGCCCAGCTGCGCGGGTGCCGGTGCGTCGGCGAGCCCGGCGCCGGTCAGGGCCGTCTCCGCGCCGCGCAGGCTCTGTCGCAGCCGCAGCAGGGCAGGGCGATGCAGGGGCTGTGCGTCGAGCAGCGCGTCGAACGCGACGTCGCGCGAGGCTTCGGGCAGGTCGAGCAGGATCTCGTACGCGCGATCCTCGAGCTCGTCCGGGAGGCGGCCTGCGTCCGTCGCGGGTTGCGGTCCAGTCTCGTCCATCGACGCGTGCGCCATCCGACTCTACGCTCCGCCGCCGTCGTGAACGAGGATCGCACGCGCAGCCTGGTCGAAGCCGCGTCGCGCGGCGATGCCCCCGCGATCGACGAGCTCATCCGCCGCCATCTCCCTCGCCTGCGCGCCTATGTGCGCCTGCGCATGGGGCAGGCCCTGCGTCTGCGCGAGGGCAGCATGGACGTCGTCCAATCCGTGTGCCGCGAGCTGATCGAGCATCTCGACGAGTTCCGGTACGAGGGCGAGAACCAGTTCCTGGGCTGGCTCTTCACGACGGCGCTCAACAAGGTGCGGGAGAAGCAGCGCTTCCACCGGCGCGAGTGTCGCAATCCGAAGCAGGAGGCGGCCCTCGATCTGAGCGACGCCGAGGACCTCGCGGCGATCGCGCATTGGCTCACGCCGAGTCGCGACGCTGCCGGCAGGGAGAAGCTCGTGCTGCTCGACCGCGCGTTCCAGGACCTGCCCGACGAGTACCGCGAGGTGATCGCCCTCGCGCGGATCGTGGGCCTCAGCCACAAGGAGATCGCCGCGCGGATGGACAGGACGGAGGCCGCGGCGCGCAAGCTGCTCGGCCGCGCATTGGCGCGGCTCGGCGAGCTGCTTGGCGACGACGGCCGCGTCACCGCGTGATCCGCGGGCGTGCCTCATCGGATCGCGACGCGCAGCGCCGAGCTCGCCGCGTAGTCGTGACCCGTCGACGTGCGGTAGAGCCATTGGAAGCAGACGTCCAGGTCGGGCAGGGTCGAGGGCAGCGGCAGCTCGATGTCGGCGATGCCCTGCGCGTTCGTCACCGTCCAGAACAGGTCGAACCAGATCCCCGGCGTCGGATCGACGAGCAGGGTGCAGCCGGGGATGCCGTACGGGTCGAGGGGGAGGTTCGCGCTGCCGAAGGAGATCAGCAGGTAGGCGAACTTCGTCGGCGGTGCCCCGCTCAGGCGGATCACCTGATCCTCGTCGCCCGCGAGGAAGGAGCCGACCGCGGAGATCGTCGCGGCGCCACAGCCGCTGCCGTAGGGCTGCGGTGCGCTCCGGCTCGGATAGGCGAAGCGGTCGGCGAGGAGCTGCTCCTGCCCGTTCGACTCGTAGCCGTAACCCAGCGCGAAGCGGCCGTTGTCGTCGTCGTACGCGACGCCCGCGCTGCGCGAGTGCCCCGTGCCGAGCAGGAGGCTGTCGCGCGTGCGTGCGTCGTGGCCGAGCACCGCGAGCGTCGTCCACGAGCCGATCACGGTGTGCGTCGCGAAGCAGAGCGCCCAATGGCTGCCGATCGTCGGGTCATGTGCGATCGCATCGACGCGTAGCCCGCTGCCGAGCGGGAAGGTCCCGGAGGCGACGCTCATCGAGGGTCCCACCTCGACGGGGAAGGGGACCGCCTCGTTCCAGTCGAAGCGCTGGGCGCGGATCTGCGTGCCGAGCCCGTCGGTCGGCAAGGCGACGCCCGGCGCGCGCGTCTGGAAGCTCACGAGCCAGCGGCCGCTGCGGCCATCGACCTTCGGCGCGAGCTGGTGTTCGTCGAGGGCATTGCGGTCCGTGAGGAGGATGCCGCTGCTCGGCGAGCCACTCGCTCCGACGCGGCGGCCCTGCACGCGCCAGCGACCGTTCGTCACGGCGTCGAGCTGCTGCCAGACCACGAGCCACGAGCCGAGGCCAAGGTCGACGCTGACCGCGGGCGACTCGGTGTCGAGCGCGAAGAGCGTGCCGCCACCGGCGAGGCGGAACGGCGTGCCCGCGGTGTTCGTCGCGACGTCCAGGCGCGCGGCCCAGACCTCCGACGAGCCGGTGTTCCCGTTCGAGCCGGCCGGCTCAGCGGTCCACGCGAAGAGCGCGAGCGGGTCTTGGGTCACGCTCCACGCGTTGCCGCCGAGCGCCACGTGGTGCTGCGGTCGGCCGGCCGCGCCGGGCACCCAGTGGAGCGCGTTCGACGGCGTCGTCGCGCCGCCGTCGTGCAGGAGGTACACGCTGCGCGCGGCGAGGTTGCCGTAGTCGAAGGAGTCCCAGGCCAGGACCCAGCGATTGGCGGCGGCGACGAAGCCGAGCGCGGGGCGCTGCGCGTTCGCGGTGCCGACGTGCGAGTACGCGAGCGCTGCGCCCTGCAGGGTGTCGTTCGCCAGCACGAAGTAGAGGTCGCTGTCGCCGGCCGCGAAGCGGCGCTCGAGGGCGAAGCCGAGGTTGCGCGAGGTCTGCACGTCGTCGCGTGCGACGACGACCCGCTCGACCGGCGCCGACGCGTGGTGGTCGACGAGGATGGTCCCGAGGAGTGGATCGACGAGCACCGGCCATGCGGCCTCCGCGAGCCACTCGCCGGGCACCGTCAGCGTGATCTGCGCGCCGTCCCAAGCGCTGGCGAGCGGCAGGGTCCGGCCGAGCGCGTCGATCGCGAGGGCCGCGCCGTAGCGCAGGCCACCGCCGCCGTCGGGATCGACGAACTCGAGCGGCGCATGGCGTGACGCGCGCGGCGCGGCGCGCAGCTCGCTGTCGACGCGGCCCTGGATCGTCCAGTCGCCGTCGATCCGCTCGATCAACAGGAAGCTCTGCTCGATCCCCTCGCTGCGGAGCTCATAGCGTTCGACGATCGGCCCGAGGGGGTACTCGGCACGCATCCCGTCGCCGAGCTCCGGTTCGGGGTTCCATGCGAGGGGCAGCTCGCGGGCACCGGCGCGCACGGACTGCGTGCGCCAGCGCCAGGGCTTCGCGGCCCGGTCGGGGTGGGTCGGCCGCGGCAGGACGCAGAGGCCGTCGTGGAAGCTCGCCTTCCAATCCGGTCCCGCGGCCCAGATCCCGAGGGCGTGGCCGTCGGGAAGGGCTTCTCGGTGCAGCGGCACGACGAGCGCGTCGAGGAGGCGCCGAGCGGGTTCGCTCGCGTCGAGCTGGGCGCAGAGGGGGGAACACAGGGCCGCCGCGAGTGCGGCCGGCACGAATCGAGGACGCATGGGTTCGATCTCCGGAACGGGTTCGAACCCAGGAAGACCGCGACCGCGCGGTCGTGACGCGCGATTCGCGCGCTCAGAACGCGGGGCCGAAGAACACCGCGTTGAGCAGCAGGCGCTCGGTCGCGCGGCAGAAGCCCCGTGTGGTCGGGTCCTCGGCGAAGGCGACGACGTGGCCCTTGCCGTGCGGTTGGTGGACCAGCCACGCCTTCTGCGCGAGCTGGTCCAGTTTGTGATCCCAAGCGAAGCCGCTCTGCAGCAGGGCGTCGCGCTTCGCGAACACGCCGACGTTGCGGCCGAGGTCCAGCTTCACCGGGAGGAACACCTCGCGCTCGGTCGAGAGCACGTCGACGAACTCACCCTGGCCGAAGGCGGGGAAACCCTGCGGATCGAGCACGACGCGGAGCAGGGCGCCGGGCGTCGCGGCGGGGTCCTCGTGTTCGGGCTGGATCGCGCGCTCGTAGTCGAAGGGCTTCGCCTGGTCCGTCGCCGGCTTCTCGTCGACCGTTGGCTTCTCGTCGGGCTTCTGGTCGGGCTGCGACCCTGGATCGGCCGCGGCCTTCGCCTCGCCCGGCGCGTCCGATCGGGCCGACGCGGCGGGCGGTGCCTTGCGGCGCTTCTCCGCCTCGCTGGCGAGCAGGCCCACGTCCGCGTGCGTCAGCCAGCGCGTCGCACCGCCGCCCATCGTGATCAGCGTGCCGCCCGCCCGCACCCAGGCCGCGAGGCGCTCGGCGCCCGACTTGCCGAGCACGTCGCCGTAGCTGCCGCCATCGGGCAGGACGATCACATCGAAGCGCGCGAGATCCGCGCTGCGCAGGCGCTCGGTGCGCACGTTCGTCGCCGGGTAGCCGCAGCGCCACTCGAGCAACCAGCGCGCAGCGCCCGCCGACGTCGTCGCGGTCGGCCGATCCCAGGCGATCGCGATGCGCGGCGGCTTCACCCACTTCACGTCGTTGCTGCCGAAGTGCGCGCCCTCGTCGACCCAGGAGCTGTCGCAGGGCAGGGCCTCGAGCTCGAGCGCGGCGTCGAGCGCGAGCACGAGGGCCGGCACGTCCGCGGCGTTCTCGGCGGTCTTGACGATCAGCGAACCGCGCTCGAAGCGCCGCTCGCCGATGCGGAACGGCTCGCCGGCGACGTGCACGCGCACGCCGGCGCGCAGCAGCTCGGCGAGCGCGCGAAGGCTCGCGGCCCGGTTCGACGGGAGGACGTACGCGAGCTTCGCCGGCGCGACGTTCGCGAAGCGCGCGGGCTCGAGCGGCGGATCCTCGAGCGTGGCGCCGTCGACCCGTCGCACCGCACCCGTGGTGACGGCACCGGTCTCGACGCAGTCCACGCCGAAGGTCAGCGGCAGCGACCATGCGCTCACGTCGTACATCTCGGTGTCCTCGCGGCGACGCTCCTTCGCGATCTGCTCGGCGAGGAACTCGGGCTTCATGTCCTGATGGCGCGCGAGCAGCACCCACGCGAGGCGCTTGGCCGGTTGATCGAGGCGCACGACGAAGCTGCCCTTCGGCAGTTCGCGCGCGATGGCCTCGCCCGCGCCGCCGTGTGCCCGCACGCTGCCGTGCAGCGTCGCCTCGATCAGCTCGTCGACCTCGATGCCCTGGTAGGCGAGCAGCCGCGCGAGCTCGCGCGCGCGCCCGGGGTCGCGTCCGGGCAGCAGGACGAACTCGCGGGTCGTCCCCCGTTCACCCTCGGCGATCGCGCCGCGGCGGTCCTGGAGGAAGCGCTGCAGGGCCTCGCGCCGCGCGCGCGCGGTCGTCTCGGCGGTGCCGAGGAACGCGAAGACCTGCCGGCGCACCGATTCGACGTAGGGCTTCGTCGTGTCGTCCTCGCGCCAGGCGATCAGACCGCGCACCGAGGACTCCTCGAAGGTCATGCCGATGCTGCCGTGGAAGGTCGGCCAGCCCTCGCCATAGCCGGGGTAGAACGAGTCGAAGACCTCGCGTGTGAAGTAGTCGAGGCCGGCGCGGTCGAACCACGCCGCGTTGTTGCGGCCGTAGCGCAGGAGCCAGTCGAGCTGTGCGGGCGTGATCTCGGGGTTGAGCGGTTCCGCGGGCGGGCCGAAGTAGTAGCTCGAGTTCGTCCCCATCTCGTGCGCGTCGACGAAGACGACCGGCCAATGCCGCAGGAACGCCTTCACGCGCGCGCGGGTCTCGGGCTGCGTGAGTGCGAACCAGTCGCGGTTCATGTCGAAGAGCGCGTGGTTGAAGCGACCCGCGGGCCAGGGCTGATCGCGCTCCGCCGCCGCGGGTTCGGCACTCGCCCAACGGCCGCGCGTCTGCTCCGCGCCGAACACGAAGCGCTCGCGTCCATCGGGGTTCTGCAGCGGATCGATGACGACGATCGTCTCCGCGAGGATGCGATCGACGAGCGCGTCGTCGCGCGCCGAGGCCAGGTGCCACGCGAGCCAGAGCGCGGCGTCGGTGGGGGAGATCTCGTCGCCGTGGACGGAGCACGCGAACCACGTGAAGGCGCGCGTCTCGGCGAGCAGCTGCTCCGCCTCGGCTTCGGCGAGGCCGCGCGGATCGGCGAGGCGCTGCATCGCGGCGCGCGTCGCGTCGAGCTTCGCGAGGTTCGCGGGCGCGGAGACGAACGCGAGCCAGAGCGCGCGGCCTTCGACGCTCGTCCCGTAGCGTTCGACATGCACGCGGTCGGACGCGGCGTCGAGCGCGGCGAGCTGCCGTTCGACGTCGCGGTGCGTGGTGATCCGCTCCCCGGTGGCGAAGCCGAGCGTCGCGCGCAGCGAGGGGATCGCGGGATCGCGGACGGTGCCGGGCAGGTACTCGGTCTCGACGGCGGTCGCGCCCGGGCCCTGGGCGGATGTCGCGGCGGTCGCGATCGCGAGGGAGAGGGCGAGGACGGCGAACGACGTGCGGCGCATCCTGCGAAGGGATACCGGGCCCAGGGGCGACGGACCATCGCGCAGGTCCACGGGAAGATCGCGGGCACCGACACCGTCTCCTGCGGGTCGACCGCCCGGGTCCGCGCCGCCGTGTGGCGGCGGCTGCGGGCGGCACCGCCCCGCGAACGCCGACTCGCGGACGGACCAGCGACGATCTACAGTCCCGCACCGCCATGAAGCCTCGGTTCGGAAAGCTCATCCCCCTCGCGCTGCTCGCATGCCTCAACGCGTGCGCCACGTCGCATCTCGTGCACTGGTCGCGGGGTGAGAACAGCACCTACGACCGGCCCGAGCCGAGCAAGTCGATCTACGTGCGCGCCGGCGGCACGGTGCTCGCGTTCCCGGTCGCCCTGAGCTGGGACATCGTGACGTTCCCGCTGCAGTGGTTCTGGGACGTCCACCCCTACGGGACGGAGAACGCGCCGGAGTCCTACGAGGGCAAGTGAGCCGCGCGCCGGCGGCGGGTGAGCGGCTCGTGCTGCTCGGCGCCGAGCACCGTCTCTTCGATCACGTCACGCTCGTCGCGGCCGCGGACGGCCGCACGGCGCTGGCCATCTCACCCGGCGCCCTCCCCGAGCCGCGCTTCTGGGCGACGAAGGGCAATCGGCAGTTCCCCAACGAGGACGCCTGCTGCGCGCTCGAGTCCGGCGACGCGACCGTGCTCGCGGTCGCGGACGCGCACTTCGGCCGCGAGTCGAGCCACGTGTTCATCACGGCCATCGCGGCGGCGCCGCCTGCCTGCGAGGCCTCGTCCTTCGCGGAGCTGCGGCGGAGGCTCGCGGCGCTGCCACCCCTCGAGAACTGCCAGACCGCGTCGACCCTCGTCGTCGCGGTCGTCGATCGCGTTCAGGGTCGCGTGCAGGCGCTGGGCTTCGGGGACTCGCGGCTCTGCGTGCTCGGGCCCAGCGGCGCGCGAAGCCTGCTCGCTCCCGACCACGACTTCGTGCGACCGGGCGAGCGGGAGCCGCTGCTCGACGGGCGCGAGCCGCAGTCCTTCCCGGTCGCGCGCGGCGAGCTCGTGGTCGCCTACAGCGATGGCCTCTGCGACGCCTTCGGCGAGGGGATCGGTCTGGCGCCCGACGCGCTCGCCGAGCTCGCGGCTGCCGGCGGCTTCGATCCACGGCACTTCGCCCGCGCTGCCGCCGAGGCCGCGCTCGCGGAGCCCTCGCCGGGCGCCGCGAGCGGGCGCGACAACCTCGCGATCGCGGTCACGCGCGTGGGAGTCCACGGCCGCGCGTGGCACGGTCGCGAGCCGCGGGCGGCCGGCGAGACCGATGCTGTCGAGTCCCACCTGCGCGGTCAGGCCGAGGTGGAGCGCGTCCGCCGTCACCGGTGTCGCCCCGCCCAGTTCGAGACGGCGCTCTCCGGCCGCATGCCCGCGCTCGTCGAGGCGCGGGTCTGAGGCATGTTGGCCGTCGACCGTGCCGAACGCGGCGCCGCTGCGCATCGAGTCGACCCGGGCGTCCCCCCGTGATCCGGACTGCGATCCTCGGCGCGCGAGGAGCCGAAGAACGGCTCGCCGCAGCCATCGCCCTCGGCGACCAGGACCTCGCCGACGCATCGTGTCGATGCGCTTCCAGGAGTCCCGGCCGTGCCGGTCGCCGAGGATCGCGCGGGCCCGCGCCGTCGCCCCCGGCGCGCGCCCTCAGGTGTCGAGGTGCCCCGCGACGCCGTCGGGATTCGGCAGGTCCTCGCCGCCGCGCACCCACTCGAGCAGCTCCTCCAGGGCGTCGATCGCATCGGCGCGCGCGGCATCGCGGGCGTCGGGGTCGTCGCTGCGATTCCACTCGCGGCAGGCGCCGACGAGTTCGCGCAGGGTCTGCGTCGGGTCGAAGTCCGTCGGATCGAACTCCTTCTGCTCGTTGCTCATGCGGGAACCTCGCTGACCAGGTTGGCGAACGGCGGTGATCGCGCCGGAACTTCAGCGCGGTCCCGGGTCGATCATGGGGGATTCCCCGCGATGGGTTCCGGCCGCAGGGCCGCCGCGGGCGATGAAGTATCGTCGGCTCGGACCGCAGCGGACACGCGCTCGCGGTGAATCACTCGGATCCATGGGCAGCAACCTCCCTCGTTCCGGCGGCGACGTCCGGACGCTCCTCCAACACGGCCTCGCCGCTCAGCGCGCCGGCCAGCTCGCGCAGGCGGAACAGGCCTTCCGCGCCGCCATCAAGGCGGACCGCAACTACGCCGAGGCCCACGGCTATCTCGCCTCGGTCCTGACCGCGCAGCGGCGCTTCGCGGAGGCCCTCGACGCGGTGCAACGCGCGATCAAGCTCGACGAGCGGAACGCGGCGCACCACGTCACCAAGGGCAACCTCCACTTCGCGCAGCAGCAGTTCGCGGCGGCCCGAACCGCGTTCGAGAGGGCGCAGAAGCTGGCGCCGCGCGATGCCGGGATCGCGTTCAACGTCGGGGTCGCCGCGGAGAAGCACGGCGACAGCGCCGCGGCGTGCGCCGCATACGAGAAGGCGATCGAACTCGACCCGCGCGCCGCGCGTGCGATGCACAACCTCGCGATGTTGCACCTCGCGGCGCTCGCCTTCGACGAGGCGGAGCGGGTGCTGGAGCGGGCGCTCGCCGTGGCGCCGGGTCTCGCCGAACTCTGGAACGCCGCGGGCAACCTCGCGCGCGCCCGGAACGATTCGAAGCGGGCGGTCGAGTGCTACGAGAAGGCGATCGCGATCGCCCCGCGGCTGGCGGGTCTGCGGCTCAACCTCGGCCAGGTCCTGCGCGAGGCGGGCCGCCCGGACGAGGCCGTCCGCGCCTACGAGTCCGCGCTCCAGATCGACCCGAACTTCTCCGCGGCGCGCATCCCGCTCTGCATCACCAAGCGCTTCGACGCGCCCGATGACAGCGTCCGCTGGCTGGAGGAGATGGCGAAGGACCCAGCCAAGGCCGGCATTCCCGAGGACGAGCTCTTCTTCGCGGTGTCGAAGGTGCGCGCCGAGCTCGGCGACGACGCGGGCTCCTTCCAGGCGCTCGTGCGCGGCAATGCCGCGCGACGGCGGACGATCCGCTGGAGCATCGACGAGGCGCGCGATCGCTTCGCGGTCCTCGAACGGCGCTTCGACCGCGCGACGATCGAGCGCCTGCGCGGCCTCGGCGATCCCGACCCGACGATGATCTTCGTGCTCGGGATGCCCCGCTCGAACACCTCGCTGACCGAGCAGATCCTCGCGAGCCATCCCCGGGTCTTCGGCGCCGGAGAGCTCGTCGAGATGGAGACGGTCGTGCGCCGCCATCCTGGATTCACCGAGCCGTCCCTGCCGCTCGACGGCCCAGAGCTGCGCGCCGCGGCCGCGGAGTACCTCGCCGCCGTGCGGCCGCTCGGCCTCGGACGCGATCGCATCGTCGACAAATGCCCCGGCAACTTCGTCCATCTCGGCGCGATCGCGACGATGCTGCCGAACGCGAAGATCGTCCACTGCATCCGTGACGCCCGCGACAACTGCTGGTCGATCTTCAAGCAGAGCTTCGCAGGCGAGCAGCCCTTCGCGTACGACCTCCGCGAACTCGGTGGGTACTACCGGCTCTACGAGGAGTTGATGGCGCACTGGCGGGACGTGCTCGGGCCCGCGGCCTTCCTCGACCTCCACTACGAGGCGCTGCTCGACGACTTCGAACCGCAGGTGCGACGCCTCCTCGAGTTCGTCGGACTCGAGTGGGACCCGCGTTGCCTCGAGTTCCACCGCACCGAGCGCATCGTGCGCACGGCGAGCATGCTGCAGGTCAAGCAGCCGCTGTTCCGGTCCTCGCTCGCGGCGTGGCGCCGCCACGAGGTCGCGCTCGCGCCCCTGCTCGAGGCCCTCGGCCCGCGGTGACCGCGCGACGCTTCTCGGACCTCAGTTCCCGGCCCAGTCGCGGATCAGCGCCTTGTCGGCGTCGCTGAGCTTCGCCTCGCCGTGCAGGATGACGTAGCTCTCCATCGGCATCTTGCCCTTCTTCACCTCGTCCCAGCACTCGCCGCGGGCGTCTTCCTGGTCGACCTCGTCGGGGTATTCGTCGAGCCAGGTCGAGAAGTTCAGCGCCTCGCGGCCCTCGTGCACGTGGTCCGCCACGAGCCAGGACGCCGGGGCGACGTACGAGTACCAGGGCCAGACCGTCTCGTTGGAGTGGCAGTCGAAGCAGGCCCGGCGCAACACCGCGAGGACATCGTCGGGGGCCTTCAGCGTCAGCGCCGGGTCGACCTTGCCGTTGCTGCGGTCGACCGGCACGAACTGCGCCGCGACCAGCGCGAGGAGCACGAGGACGAAGATCGTGCGGAGCACGCGGCGTGGACGTTTCTCGCTCATGGGGCCGGCGGGGCGCGGGTTCGCGGGCGCCCATTCTTCCCAGGCGCCGTGCGTCTGTCGATCGCGAGGACCGCGGACATCGCGGCGCACGTGCGCAGGTCCGGCGCCTCGAGGGGGAACGCGGGGCACCGCGGCGCGGGCCCGTGCGCGGCTGCGCCGGTATAGTCCGCGCCCCCTCGAGACCGGCCGCTCGCCCGTCGCCGGTCTTGGCCGCAGCCCATCCTTCGTCCCGATGCACAGCCTCGCGCTCGTCGCGTTCGCGATCCTCGTCGCCCAGGATCCCAAGCCGGTTCGCGATCCCGCGCAACGCGACGGCGGGGTGCGGATCGAGGAGATCAACGCCATCCCGCGCAGCAAGGCGAAGCACGGCGGCGGTGGTCGGCTGGTGTTGCCGGCGCGCTCCGGGGCGACGGCGGGGGACCTCGAGGGGGAGCCGCGGGAGCAGGATGCGTCGCGCGGCGCGCGCCAGCAGGGCGCCGACGACGAACTGCGGCGCGTCGGCCTCGAACTCCGTCGCTCGCTGCATCTGCCCGAGAGCAAGCAGGCGGCGATCCTCGAGCGCGTCGGTCGCACCCTCGAAGACGTGCCCGCGCGGTCGCTCGCGCTC
This sequence comes from Planctomycetota bacterium, assembly GCA_020848735.1. Taxonomy (GTDB): domain Bacteria; phylum Planctomycetota; class UBA1135; order UBA1135; family UBA2386; genus JACRLW01. The sequence goes on from JADLHO010000115.1 coordinate 48,921, forward strand.
CTGCGCACGGCCGACGCCGACCTCGGCTACGGGCTGCTCCTCTTGCTCCAGCGCTTCGCCGGGCCCGAACACGCGGCGGACCTCGAGTACCTGCTGCTCACGCGCTCGCTCGGCAGTTCCACCGACTTCGCGATCGACACGCTGGCGATGATCGCGCAGGACGCGGCGCGCGAGCGGCTCTTCTCGTGCCTCGTCGGGAGCCTGCCCCAGGTGCGCTTCCACGCCGCACGCGCGCTCGCGACGCGGGTCCGTGACGACGACGCCGAGCGCCTGCTGGCCCTCTCGCGCGACGGCAAGGGCGACGTCCGGGCCAAGGCGCTGCGCCTGCTCGGCGGACTCTCGCCGAGCCCGGAGCTGCGCGGGCGACTGATCGAGGCGCTCGCGGAGGACGCGGTGCTCGCCGAGTCCGCGATGGACGCGCTGATCGCCCAGGGCGTCGAGCCGGTCGCCGATCTGCAGGATCTCCTGAGCCGGCCCGCGCGCGGGCGCGCCTTCGGTCACGCGGCCATCGTGCTCGCCACCCTCCAGGCCGCGAACCCGGCGACCGTCCTCTTCCGCGAGTCCATGCGCGAGCCCCTGCTCGCCGAACTCGACATGCCCGACACGTTCCAGCGCGCGGCCGTCTCGCTGGCACTCGTCGAGCTCGCTTCGCGGTCCGACGACGTCACCGGGGCTCGCTACCGCGACCGCGACGCGATCGACGCCCTCGTCGCGATCGCGGCGCCCACGGAGTTCGTGCCGCACCTCGCTCGGCTCAAGGGCCCGGCGCTCGCGGCCCTGGCGCGCTTCGCCGGGCGGGACTTCGGAAGCTCGACCGCGCTCTGGCGCGAGTGGTGGGGCGAGGCGGGGAAGACCCTCGTCGTGGGGGCGCGCCGAAACGTGCCGGTCGACGGCACCAACGCGGCGCTCGCCGCGCTCGTGTGGCGTCGCGGTGACCAGACCATCGTGCTCCGCGGCGAGAACGCCCCCGTGCCCGTCGGCATCGGCGAGGGCGAGACCTACGACTTCTTCCTGCCCGCCGACGAATTGCTCGCGCTCGTCAGCGCGGTGCAGGGCGCCGGCTTCGCGTCGAACGAGCGCGGTGAGCTGCGCGTCAACGAGTCGCGGAGCCTGGCCGTCCAGGTCGGCGCCGCGGTGTCGCGCACGGACCCGCAGCTCCCGAGCCACGTGCTCGACCGCCTCGCGGCGCGCGTCGAGGCCGTTGCGCACGCGCAGCGCTGGCAGCTCTGGCGCGATCCGGTGCGCGAACCGGATGCCGCGGCGTTCTGGCGCGCGGAGCTGCGCTGGCGCGCGCAGCACGCCGACGCGGCGGAGCGCGTGGCGCGCGAACGCCGTCGCCTCCTCGAGGCGCTCGGTCGCGAGCGCGGCCGGCGCCGGGAACTCGCGTTCGAGGAACTCGCCTCGTTCGCCGATCTCCGCGCCAGCCTCACGGCGGCCGACGGCGAACTCCTGCTGGCCGCGGCCGGCGCGGTCGAGCCCTGGGACGCGTGCTCCTTCCGCCTGGTCGAGCTCGCGCTCTTCGTCGAGGACGACGTGACCTGGCGCGCGTCCGTCGAGACCGCCCGCGCGCGCGACGAGCGCGAGCGCGACGGCGATCCGGTGTTGCCGCGCGTGTTCGCCTTGCTGGGTCAGGAGCGTCTGATCGAGTGCCTCGGCCTCGCGTCCCCGGCGGTCCGGCTCGCCGCGATGGAGGAGCTCGGTCGCGCGAAGGACCTGCGCGCGGCGCCCGCCCTGCTGAAGATCGCGCTCGGTGCCGAGGAGCCGATCGAGCTGCGCCAGGCCGCGGTGCAGGCGATCGGTGCGATGCGCGCGTTCGAGGCGCGGACGGCGCTGCTGACGCTGCTCGACACCGCTCCGCTCGCACCCGCGCTGCGTCGCGCGACCTGGATCGCGCTCGGCAATCTCGGCGGCGAGGGGGTCTTCGACGCCCTGCGGCAGGCGATGGCGACGCCCGACGAGGCCGATCGCCTCGCGTTGGTCCGCGCGCTCGGCGCCCTGCGCGTGCCCGAGGCGGCGTTCGCGCTCGCCGAGCTGGTGGCGATCCGCAAGGACGACATGCTCGGTTCGATGGCACTCGAGATGCTGCGGCAGCAGGGCGATCACCTGGCGTCGCCGGCTCTGCGCTCGCATCTGCAGGACACCGACCCGCTCGTGCGCGGTCTGGTCGCGCTCGCGCTCGCCGAGTTCCAGGACCCGGCGGCGCTGCCGGAGCTCTTCGCGATGCTCGAGGCCGATGGCGGGCGCCTGCGCATCGTCGCCGCGATCGCCGCGATCACCGGGCGCGATGCGACGTCCGAGAACGCGCGCCTCGAGAGTCTGCGGCAGTGGTGGGCGGTCAACCGCGATCGTCCGCAGGCGCGCTGGTTCCTCGATGCGCTCGCGCAGGCCGAGCTGAGCCACACGCTGACGGCGGAACAACTCGCTCCCGAGAGCGGCGTGGCGGCGGTCGCGGAACTCACGCGGCTGATCCTCGAGCTGCAGCAACCCCACCTCCGCGCGCTCGCGGGGCGCATGCTGCGCGTCACGACCGGCGTCGACCACGGCACGATCCTGCCGCTGATGCCGGAGGCGCAGCGGCTCGCGATCTGCGAGCGCTACCGGCTCCTCCTCGGCACGCCGCGCGCGGTGGTCGGGCGCTGACGCCGTGCGGGACCCCGGTCGGACCCTGCTGATCGCGCTCGGCGTGCTCGGCTTCGCCGGCTTCGCCCTGCAGCGCGCGCGATCGCCCTTCCTCGCGATCGAGCGCGAGCGGGCCCTCGCGCAGGAATTGGCGCCGCAGATCGGACTGCGGGTCGCCGAGCTGATGGCGCTGCGCGAGTTCTGTGGGGTCGCGCGGTCGCGCGACGAACTGCTCGCGGTCGCGACCGCGTTCGCCGATGAACGCGCCCGCCTGGGTGAGGCGCTCGCGGTCTGCGCGGCGAACGGGCGGGCGACGCTCGTCGCCGAACTGCTCGCCGCGTGCGGCGGTGACGCGGTCGCCGCCACCGCCCGCCTGCGTGAGCTTCCCGAGGGTATCGACGCGGTCCGCTTCGCCGCGATGCGCGACCGCTTCGCCGCCCGCGGCGCACCGTGACGCGCTCCACGCGCGATGCGGGTTCTTCCGGCGCCGGCTCCCGCGTGCGAGGATCCCCGCCCCGCCGATCGGGCGCTGTCCCCGGCGCACGAGCATCACCATGACCAGGTTCCTCCTCGCGTTGACCGGCGCCGCGTTCCTCGGCGCCTGCTCGCTCGGCCAGTACTACGACCGCGAGTACGTCCTCTACGACTCCACGCCCGGCGGCCGCGACGCGCAGGCGCGCGACGGCGCGGGACAGGCGTCCGCGGAGGAGGCGGCGAAGGCGGGCGACCCGGCCGCCGGCCTGCCTCAGGCTGCCGCGCCCGCGAGCGGAGCACCGGATCCCGCGGCGTTGAGCGCCGATCGCGACGTGGACCGCATCTTCGTGCTCGAGAACCTGCTCGACGAACTCGACCGCGCGATCGCCGCCAAGGTCGGTGAGGCCACGCGCCTCCAGGAGAAGCGCGGCCAGGTGGCGGCCGAGATCGCGTGGCGCAAGGAGATCGCCGGCCCGCTCTACGAGCGCGCGCGGCTCCTGCGCATCGAGCGGCTGGCGCGCTTCCCCGTCGTCCTCAAGTGAGCCGCGGGCTTCGGCCCGCGAGGGTCCGCGTCCGCGAAGGTCCGCGCCGATGGGGGGGGAAAGGTTGGCCGGGCCTCGTATCCGGTCGCCTCTCTCACGCGTTTCCATCCCTGGGAAACACTGACGAGGCCCGGCCGATGCGCGTGAATGCACGCCGCGTGCCGCGCCTCGCGCGATCTGCGCCGCAGGGCTCGCGGGTGGCTCCGGCGACGGAGGGACGCGGTCGAGAGCGTCGGCGGTTACCGCGGCGAAACGAGAAGCCCCGGCGATGCGTGGCAGCGGATCGGTGCCGAGCTCCGCGCCGGACCGATCACGCGAGGCCGGTCTCGTACACGCGGTAGCGGCGGTACTCGCGGCCTCCGGCGGTGATCAACGGTCGCAACATCGCGACGTTGTCCTCCAGGATCCAGCTCGCCTCGCAGCGCGGATAGCCCGCGGCGAGGCCCTGCGCGATCAGCCGCTCGAGCAGCACCGCATCGACCCCCGTCCCGCGGAGCTCGGGCACGACGCCGAGCGTGATCGTGCGGAAGCTGCGGATGCCGCGCAGCGTGCGCAGGAAGCGCCACCAGCCGAAGGGCAGGAGCCGACCCCGGCATGCCGCGATCGCGAGATTGACATCGGGGATGCCGATCGCGAATGCGACCGGCTCGCCGTCCTCTTCGCGTTCGAGCACGACCGTCAGGTCCGGCACGAGGACGGCCTTCAGGTCGCGGGCTTCCGCGTCGAACTCCTCGCGGCTCATCGGTGCGAAGCCCCAGTTCCGCTCCCAGATGCGGTGGTAGAGGCGCCAGATGATCTCGATCTCGGAGCGGAAGCGGCGCAGGTCGAGTCGCCGCGCGCGGAGCGGCGTGCGCTGGAGGACGCGCGCGACGAGCCGCTCGTAGCGACTCATCTCGAGCTGGTCGGCGGTCACGAGCAGGGCGACGAGGTCCTTGCTCTTCGCGAGGCCGAAGCTCTCGATCCAGTCGGCATAGACCCGCGGGTTGTGCGGCATCATCACCACGGGCGGGCCTTCGTCGCCGCCGATGAGCAGGCCGCAGCGGTAGTTGGTCGAGAAGTCGATCGGCCCGCGCATCACGGTCGCGCCGTGCTCTCGCAGCCACGTGCGCGCGGTGTCGAGCAGCGCGTGCGCGCTCGCTTCGTCGACGGCCTCGAAGTGCCCGAAGGTGCCCTGGGCTTCACCGTGGAAGCGGTCGTACTCGCGATCGCGCGCTGCGCTGATGCGGCCGACCACGGCGCCGTCGCGATGAGCCAGCCACAGCTCGCCCTCGCCGTGGGCGAAGAACGGGTGGCGTCGGCGATCGACCTTCTTGCGGTCGGTGAGGTAGAGCGGCGGCACCCAGTGGGGGTCGTCGCGATAGAACGCGGCCAGGACCGCGAGGAAACGACGCGGGCTGTCGCAGCGTTCGATGCGCAGTGAAGACTCGCGAGTCATCGCGGCCGACGATAGCTGCGCGGCGAGCGGCATTCGCCCGGCACATGGCAGTCCAACCACGGCTTCGCTATGGTGCGTCGACCTTGTCGGACCGCCGTTCGCTCCCCGTCTCGTGGCTCGGCTTCGCGCTCCTCGCGACCTCCTGCGCGGGCGGCGCCGGCGGCAGCGACGCGATCGTGCGCGTCGACGACGTGGGCGCCGGGCTCGGCTGGGCCTCGCTCTGGCCCGAGCTCGCCGAGCCCACCGTGCGCGAAGCACCGCTCCCCGAGGGGGCCTTCCCCGCGCGACAGCCATCGCGCGCGCAACTCGAGGCGCTGCGGACCGCGGAGCGGCAATGGCGCGCGAAGGACGACGCGGCCTTCGTGCGGGCCCGCGACCTGGCCGCGACCGATCCGGTGCACGCATTCTGGTTCGCCCGGCTGCTCGTGCGCGACCTCCTGATCGCGACGGACACCGCGTCCGATGCGACGAGCGCGTTGTTCGCCGAGGTCCCCTGGCGTCGGCCCTTCCAGGCGCTCGCGGACATGGGGACGGCCGCCGTGCCCTGCGTCGTCCTCGACCTGCTGCGCTCGTCGCAGGCCGATCGGCGTGACATCGGTGCGCGGCTCCTCGCCGCGATGGGGTTGGCCGCGCTGCCGACCTGGCGCGGCGTGCTGGCGGTCGACGACGCGCGCGGTCGCCGCGCGGCGACGCGTGCGCTCGGCTTGCTCCCGGTCGATCCCGGCGTCGGCGCGCAGTGCGTCGCGCTGCTGGCCGATGGCGACCTCGGCGTGCGAGCCGAGGCGCTGCGCGCGCTCGGGCGTCAGGGTGAGGCCGGCGGGATCGCGCTCCGCGAGCGGCTCACGACCGAGACCGACCCGTTCCTGCGCCAGGCCATCGCCGACGGTCTGGGTCATCAGGCGGACCACGCGAGCGCCGCGGCGCTCGTCGAGATGCTGCGCCAGGCCCTCGAGCTCCGCGACAATGACCAGATCGCCGCGGCGCGCTCGGCGCTGATGCGCCGCTCCGGGCGACGGGAGCCCGGTTCCCTCCGCTCCTGGGAGCAGTGGCTGGCCGAGCTCCCGAAGACCTGAACCCGCAGTGACCTGAACCCGCAGTGACCTGAACCCGCAGTGACCTGAACCCGCAGTGACCTGAACCCGCAGTGGAC
>JADLHO010000116.1 GCA_020848735.1 Planctomycetota bacterium
GGGTGAAGGAGAGATCGTCGCTCGTCACTGCGGTGTTCATGGAGTCCTCCGGTCGGGACAGCTCGCGGGTCGCCGTCGAAGCGGTGCCACCCGACGCGCTCTAGTCCCGTGCATCCGAAGGTAGACAAAAAACATCCATGCAGCCCAGGCGCGTCGCGGGTGCGAGATGCGGTCGATCGAAGCGGCCAGCTCGGCACGCGGGCCCTCCGAAGCCGGTGATCCACTCCGAGTGCCCCGCGGCAGAGCCACCCGCGCCCCAGGGCAGACGTGCGACCCTGCCGCCGCGGTATGCGAGCTGGGATCGGGTACCGCGAACCCGCTCCGGAGGGCGCGGTAGCCAGGTCTCAACCGAGCGTGCGGTAATCGCGCCCTCGCGCGGGGCATGAGACGGCGAGCGGACCACGCCACGTCGGCTGGTGCCGCGCTGCGACCCAGTGACCCGTCTTCGAAACATGAACTCGCCGAAGCCCCGTCTCCTTCGCCTCCTGTCCCTCGTCGTCCTCGCGTGCGTTCCGGCCTGCACGGCGCTCGACAACGTGGTCGACCGTGCCCAGCAGGGTTCCGACATCTATGTCCGGGGCAAGCGTCTCGCGGAGGACACGGACCATCTCGTGTCGGGCGAGCGCCGCAGCGACGACGCGTCCCCCGCCGACGGCGAGTCGGACGGCCAGTGACCGCGGCGGTTCCACCCGAGGCCCCATGGACCCAGCTCGCGCCCTTCTCCCTGCGATCCGCCTCGTGAGACTCGGATTGCTCCTCGCCGCGGCTGCCAACGCCGCGGGCTCGATCGCCGCTCAGGTCGAATGGCAACGCCGCCTGCCCTGGCGACATGGCCGCGAGGCGACCCTGCGCGTCGACGCCCGACCCGGCGACGAGGTCGTGCTCGAGCTGAGTCTCGAAGTCGGACCGGGCGGGCCATCGCCCACGACCCTGCGCTGGTCGACGGCGAGCGGACAACGCGGGGAGCTGCAAGAAGGCCAGGCCGCGGACACGATCCGCTACCGCATCCGGCAGGCCGACGACCTCGTCCGCGCGCGCATCGACAATTGGGACAGCGACGACTCCGCCCTGCTCCGGGTCGGCATCGAGCGTCGTGCCAATCTCAGCGTGAGCGGGCCGCGCATCGAGGCCGACCAATCGGTGAGCTTCGGCTATCAGGTCGGCGACCGGTCCTGGGACCCCTACGGGCACAACGTGGGGGTCGTTCTCTACTACTCGGACGGCAAGCGACCGCTCGGCGCAGCGATCCGCAGTTCGGGCCTCCTGCTGGCGGCGCAGTCCCAGGGATCGATCCAGGTGCCCAGGCATGAGCTGCCTCCGATGCCGCCCAAGGCGACGGGCTTCATGGCGCTCGTCGACGTCGACGACCGCATCCCCGAGAGCGACGAGTGCGACAACCGCGCGTTCACCGAGCTGCCGGCGCTCTGCATCGAGGCGCCGCGCTACGACCGCTCCGGCGCGATCGCGTATGGCTACCGCAACTGCGGCTCGGTGCCGGCGCGGACGAGGGACTACGTGACGGTCGAGCTCCGCTATGCCAGGGGCCCTTCGCTCGCCGACGTCCTGCCCGATGTGCCGGCGATCCACTCTTCGCCCATCGAGCTCCAGCCCGGCAAGGGCGCGCGCTTCAAGCTGCGCCCCGGCAAGTTCGCACTGCCGCCGGCCGAGGCCACCCACGTCGTCGCCGCGATCAACGCCCAGGGACTGATCCTGGAAGCGGATCGGGCGGACAACGTCGCGGCTTTGCCCGTCCAGGTCGCTCCCGGATTCGCGCGAGTTGCCGCGCAGTCGGGCGTGAGCGTGCTCCGCGGTCGACACGGTGGTCGGGAGGTGCACGTCGTGATCCTGGATCTCACCCGATCCACGCTCGGCAGCCTCGTCTCGCGTGATCCCGTCGGCCCGCAACACATTCCGTGGCAGACGAGCCACTTCTGGGATCGCGCCGCGAGGGAGCAGAGCGGCAGCCTCACCTTGCTCGCGCTCGTCAACGGCACCTTCTTCTGGCCCGATTGGTGGGAGCGCATGCTCAGTGGCGGAGGCAATGTCTTCACCCCCGGCCTCAAGGCCGGCGGCAAGACCTTCAATGCCCAGGGCGACGGCTACCTCCTGGCCTACGGAGAACGCAGCCCATGGTGCTCGCTGATCCGCCACTCTGCCGCGGCCTTCGCGAGTTCCGACTATCCGAATCTGGTCGGCGTGTCGAGCCTTCGTGCGCAGAGATCGCGCACCGCGGTCACCGCGCGAACCTGGGTTGCCATGCGCGACGTCATCGGCAAGGGCCCGCGCCGCGAGAAGCGCCACGGCACGCTGATCTTCTTCGTCACCGAGTCCGCCAACGTCCGCGACATCGGGGCGATCACGAAGCTCTTCGGGTGCTCCACGTCCACGGCCGCGCTGCTCCCCCTGTGTCAGGGTAGTTGCCGCCTCCGTTGAGCAGGCTGCGGGGACCCGGACGATGCGAAGCATCGGCTGGGCGCAGCCTGCTGCTTTCCCCCGAAGGGGGAGCGCCCCCCCATGGGGGGGCGAGTTTTCCACAGGTTCTCCACGGGGGCGTGGAGCGTTGAGCTGTGCATTACTCGAACGGACTGAAGGCGCGCATGGTGCGTCGCATGGCCGGACCTGAACGCGTGTCGGCGACCGCCCTCGCGAAGGAGGTCGGCATCTCGCAGGGCACCTTGTCGCGTTGGTTGCGCGA
>JADLHO010000117.1 GCA_020848735.1 Planctomycetota bacterium
CGCGACGGGTCGAGCGGCGGGGAGGACATCTTCCGCGTGCGCACGGACCGGGTCGGCCCGGTCGTGCCCGAGGCGCTCGGCCCTGCCATCAACAGCGACGGCCCCGAATACAACGCCTTCGTCGCGGCCGACGAGTCGTTCCTCGTCTATTCGGCCGAACGCGAGGGCGACCTCGGTCGCGGCGATCTGCGTGTCTCGTTCCGCCTGGCCGACGGCTCGTGGACGAACTCGGTGAACCTCGGTCCGGACGTGAACAGCGCGGCCCTCGACTATTGCCCCTTCGTCTCCCCCGACGGCAGCACGCTCTACTTCTCCAGCAATCGACCGGTGCTCGCGCACACGCTGCCCGACTGCACGGACGCGACGCCGCAGTTGCTGGCGCGGGGTCCGGCCGCGGGCCGCGGCGACATCTATCGGGTCTCGATGGATGTCGTGATGCGCCACCGGCCGGCGCGAACCCCGCGTTGACGTGGGAGCCCCGGCTCGCCGCGCCGGCCGGGGGCTCCACGGAGCGGGGCCGCGCTCACGGCAGCGGATTGCCGTTCTCGTCGACCGGCTGCGTCTCGCGCGGCGTGCTCAGGATCGCGACCACTCGGGGATTGGGCAGGAAGATGCCCGGGTAGGCGATGCCACGGTTCTCGATCAGCCCGGCGAACGAGCGCAGGTGGTTGCGCGAGCCGCGCAGGAGGTTCTGCCAGACGGTGTCGAGGTCGCGGTTGTCGGAACCGATCAGCACGACGTCGAGATCCAGGATGTCGATCTCCTCGATCAATGCACCGGTGATCTCCGCGTGCAGGGGCGAGAGCCGGCCGAAGTCGGTCAGCATGACGAAGAGCTGCGTGAAGAGCGGATCCGCGTAGCTGCCGACCCGATCGTTCGGCACGGGGTTAGGGATGCCGTAGCGCAGGAGCATGGCGGCGACGAGATCCATGTGCTCCTGCTCGGACTGCGCGATGTTCGCATGGACCGGCACGCTCCAGGTCTGGGCGAGGACGCGATAGACGTCCCTCGCGAGCTTCTCCTCCTGGATCATGTGGAGGAGGTCCGCGCGCTCGCGCGCGCTCACGCTCTCGAGCGGCAGCGATGCCAGGTAGCTCGCGAGCCTGGTCGACGGGCCGCCGCCGTTCCCGCCATTGCCGCCTCCGCCGGGGCCACCCTGTGCCGGGACCGGAAGGCTGCTCCAGAGCAGTGCGGCGAGGCCGCCGAGGACGATCTTCGAACGCTGTCTCATGGCTGTTGGTCCTTTCGCCTCCATTCGAGGCGAGGTGCGCAGAGCAACGGTCGTGCCGCGCATCGCCCCGGCACGGCGCGCCGAGGCCACGGCGATCCGTGTCGTCGTTGCGCAGTCCGGTCAGGCACTGCGCATGGATTGCGCAGGGCCACCGGGTGAGGGTGGCCCACGACGACGGACGCGCGGACGATCGCGGTGGGCTGCGCCTTCGGCTCGCGGCTCAGGTCGCGCCCGGCTCTCCCGGACGGGGCATCAATCCGCACCCGTCGCTTCGCGGTACTCCTTCAGGCGATAGAGCAGCTTGCGCCGACTGATGCCGAGCAATCGGGCGGCCTCGCTCCGATTGCCATCGGTGCGTTCCAAAGCGGCGAGGATCGCGCGCTTCTCGAGCTCGAGAAGCGAGCCCTCGTCGTGGTCCACCGGAGGCGCCGAGGCCGGACCGCGCAGGTTCGGCGGCAGGTTCTCGGGCAGGATCACGTCGCCCGCGGCGAGGATCGCCGCGCGGAGCATCGTGTTCTGGAGCTCGCGGATGTTTCCCGGCCAGGAGTAGGAAAGGAGTGCCTGTTGCGCCGCCGGAGAGAGGCGCCTGTGGCCGACGCCCGCTCCGCTGAGGAAGCGCTGCGCGAGCGGCAGGATCTCCTCCCGCCGTTCGCGGAGCGGCGGCACCTCGATCGCGATGACCGCCATCCGGTAGTAGAGATCCTGTCGGAATCGGCCCGCCGCGACCTCGGCGTCGAGCTCGCGATGGGTGGCCGAAACGAGGCGGAAGTCCACCTCGCGCTCGCGCGATTCGCCGATCCTCGCGACCAGCTTCGATTGGAGGATCCGCAGCAGCTTCGGCTGGAGCGCGAGGGGCAACTCGCCGATCTCGTCGAGGAACAGCGTCCCGCCGTCGGCCTCCTGGAATCTGCCCTTGCGGGTGTCCTGCGCGCCCGTGTAAGCGCCCTTCACGACGCCGAACAGCTCGCTCTCGACGAGCGCCTCGGGCAATGCCGCGACGTTCACCGGGATGAAGGGCCCGGAGCTGCGTCGGCTCCAATGGTGCACCAGGTTGGCGAGCACGTCCTTGCCGGTCCCGGTCTCGCCGTGCAGCAGCACCGGCGCGTCGCTCGCGGCGACCCGCGCGAGATCGCGGCAGACGTCCTTCATCAGCGGCGACTCGACGAGGACGTTCTGCGGCAGCTCCGGCAGCCGTTCGTCGTTCGCGGGCCGCTTCCGGCCGAGATGTCCGTCGAGCAGGGACTGCAGGCTCGCGATGTCGATCGGCTTGCGCAGATAGTCGACGGCGCCGAGCTTCATGGCCGTCACCGCGTCATCGAGGTCGGCGTGCGCCGTCAGCACGATGGTGGTCGGTGCGAAGCCCGCTCCGCGCATCGCGGCCAGGGTGCCGAGGCCGTCGAGTCCGGGCATCCGCATGTCGAGCAGCACGAGATCGGGCATCCGCGTCGCGATGCGATCGAGAGCCTCGCGACCATCGGCAGCGCAATCCACCTCCGCGTCCAGGTCGGTCAGTAACGCGTGCAGCATCCGGCGGTGCGCCGCATCGTCGTCGACGACCAGGACCCGTGGTCTCGGCGTGCTCATCGGCGCGGGATCTCGAGGATCATGCGCGTGCCCCGCGGCAACCGGGGCTCGTGACGCAACGTGAAGCCGTGATCCGTCGCGATCCGGAGCGCGATCGAGAGGCCGAGGCCGGTGCCGCCCGGCCGACCCGACACGTACGGTTCGAACAGGGTCTCGCGAAGGGCTGCCGGGACGCCCGGGCCATCGTCGGCGACGACGACCGAGATCCGTGATGGAGTCGACTCGCAGCCGAGCTCGATGCGCCCGCCGCGGTCGACCGCCTGGATCGCGTTGAGGAGGAGATTCATGAGCAGGCGGCGCAGTTGATCACGGTCGGCCTCGAAAGCCTCGTCCCCGCAGCTCAGCTGCAGCGACGCTCCCGCGTTCATCAGGTCGGGGCGGAGCAAGGTGGCGAGCTCCGCGAAGAGCTCCTTCGGCACGATCCGGGTCCGTCGCAGCTCGGCGGGACGGCTCAGGAGCATGAACTCCTCGAGGCGTGCGACCGTCCGATCGGTCTCCTCGAGGATCGCGCGGGCGCTCGTCTCGAGCTCCGCCGGAGGGATCTGGCCTCGGGCGATCCGCTCGGCGAAGCCGCGCACCACGCCGAGCGGATTGCGGGTCTCGTGCGCGAGTCCCGCACCGAGGCGCCGCAGGGTCTCCAGCCCCGCGAGCTTCGCGTTGCTCGCCGCCAGCGCGACGCGCAGGTCCAGCGCGCGCAGCCGCAGCCAGAACACGCCGACCAGCAGGAGGATCGCCGTGGCGAAGGCCGTCGACGTGATCACCGCGCGTTCACGATCGTCGGCGAGCCGCGCTTCGAGTTCGGCCCCGGGGACCGCGAGCGCGAGGATGAGTTCGGGATCGCCGGTCGAGCTCGCGTTGTTCGCCCAGCGCGGGCCGCGACCGAGCGGGCGGGGCCCGCGCGGTTCGAATCGCTTCTCGAATTGGAGCCGGGCATCGTGCGGCTCGGTGCGCGCCCCGGACGCGGCGATCACCTCGCCGCTCCCCGTGCGGATCGACAGCCACTCCAGACCGAAGCTCGCGCGGGTCTCGTCGAGTGCCACCTGCAGCTCGGCGAGAGGCGCGAGCCGGCCGCCGCGCCCCTCCCGCGCCACGACGCCGTCGGCGGCATCGAGCAGCGCTCTGCCGTGCCGCTCGTGCTGCGCGAGGTGCTCGCGCTGATGCGCGCGCATCTCGACGTACTGCCACGCGCCCGCGGCCCCGATGGCGGCGAGCGCGATCGACAGCAACAGGCTCCCGGTGCGCAGGTGCATCGACGCGGCGGAGACTAGCCAAGAGCGCGGGACTTGCCGAACCCGAGCCAGGTCCGGCGCACGACGACTCAGCCGCGGACCGCAGCCAGGTGCCGACGATTCGCCGTCTGGATCCGCTCGAGCACCGCGGTCACCGCCGGGTCGGGGCTGTCCGCGATCAGCCCGGCGTACACCGCGAGGACCTGCGACTCGATCGCGGTCGCGCGCGCCGTGGCGTCGGCGAGGTCCGAGACGGCTCGGTCGAAGGTCGCCGTCGCCTCCTGGGGCGTGCCACCGAGAGTGGCGATGAGGCCGCGGATCGCTTCCTCGTGTCGTCGCTCGGCGCGCGCGAGGTTCGCGAACCGCGGGACCGCGAACGCCGCCGCTGCCGCCTCGTACTCGCGCCGGGCGTTGGACTCGAGGGCGAGCGCGAGCTGCAGTCGTTCGACATACGCCGCGGTCACGGGCCCCGCCGTGGTCCGGCCGGCGGGCGCGCCGACGCCTTCGCGTCGGGCGGTCGCGCACGCGGTGCCGTTCGCACGGCACGGCATCGCGCCTCCGGGTGCCGTGCAGCGATCGGCGTGCAGCGGACCGCAGCGGCTCGGGTTGCCGGAGACCGTCGCTCCGGCCGCGGGGGCGGGGTCGACACAGCCGGTCCGTGCGCGGAGCCGCGCCCCGGAGCACGCGGCATTGCGTTGTGCGGGGAGTTCGACGGCGACGATGGCGGAGAGGCAGAAGGCGGTGAGGATCGTGCTGCGGAAGCTCATGGTCGTTTCCTCATGGGGTCGCAGGACGGTCATCAATCCCCGTGCCGCCGCTCCGGGCCGCGATCGCGCATCCCGGCTGCGCAACGACTGCGCAGCGACCCACGCCGGCGCGCAGGATGCGCGCAGCTCCCTTGCCGCGTCAGACTCTCACGAGCCCCGCCGCAGTCGCTCGAGCGGATAGAAGGTGTCGCGCCAACGCACGCCGCCGTCGCGCAGCGTCACGAAGGTGCTGTGGAGCAGCGAGAGCGGCACGATCGGCAGGAGCAAAGGCGTCAGCAGCGCGAGCGGACGCGGCAGCCGATAGCGACCGGCGATCGCGGCGGCCGCGATCACGAGCGAGGCCAGGCCGCTGCTCGCGAGATACCCCGACCAGCCGCCGTGCGCGACACCGAGGACCCCGGCCACCCAGAGCGCGAGGAATGCGGCGCTCGCGAGCAACACGAAGTCGACGCGGTAGCGGAACAACGCGAAGTAGTTCTTGCGCAGCACGCCGAAGGCGCTGGCGAGGTCGGTGACCCAGTGCACGCCGAAGGCGTCGATCGCGAGCCGCAGGCCGCTGCGATGCCCGGCCGCGCGCACCCGCTGCGCGAGCGCCATGTCCTCGACGACGTGCATCCGCAATGCGGAGTGTCCGCCGATCGCCTCGTAGACCTCGCGTCGGATCAGCGTGAAGGCGCCGACTCCCATGGTGCGGCGGCGGCTGCCGCGCGCGACGTCGAGCGCACGCTCGAAGAGGCCGAGGCAGAAGACGATGCCGACCGCGCGACCGGGGGCGGTCTGGCCGTCGAGCCGCGGCACGAGACAGAGGTGGGGGACCCCGTCCGACTCCGCAGCGCGCAGGGCGCGGGCCAGCGCGTCGGGGGCGAGGCGCGTGTCGGCGTCGACGAAGAGCAGCCAGTCGGCGTCGCTCGCCGCGCGCGCGCCGAGCGCACAGGCGTGCGGCTTCCCGAGCCAGCCGTCCTCGAGGACGTCCACGCGGACGACCGCGAGGCGCGGCTCGGCACGGGCGCGGGTGGCGAGCAATGCGGGCGTGCCGTCGCTCGAACGGTCGTCCACGGCGATGACCTGCAGCGAGACGTGCTGCTGCGCGAGCAGGCCGTCGAGGGTCGCGCCGAGCTCGTCCTGCCCGTCGCGCACCGCGACGATCGCCGTGACCCGTTCGGTCCGCGGTCCGGTATCCGGGGGCCAGGCTTCGAGGTCGCGGAGTGCCGCGCTGCCGCGCAGCACGGTGATCGTCACGCGCCACCAGAGGAGCCCGGCGAGGACGAAGAGGACGTGGAGGAACATGGTGTGCGCGTCGCGGGCGAGAGCGTGCCCGGGCGACGCGGCGTTTGCACCCTTCCTGCGGAGCGCGAAGATGCGCGCCGCATGCGCATCGTGTCGATCGGCGGTGGCCCGGCCGGGTTGTTCTTCGCGATCCTGATGAAGCGGGCCTATCCGCACGTGTCGATCGACGTGCACGAGCGGAACAAGCCCGACGACACCTTCGGCTGGGGGGTCGTCTTCTCCGACGAGACGCTCGGCACGCTGGAGGCCGCGGATCCGCCGAGCCTCGCGCGCATCCGGCAGGCCTTCCGCTACTGGGGTGACATCGACACCTACCTCGAGACGCCGGCGACCAGGGTGCGCTCGACGGGCCACGGCTTCTGCGGCATGTCGCGGAAGGGCCTGCTCCTGATCCTCCACGAGCGCTGTCGCGAGCTCGGCGTGCGCCTCCACTTCGAGAGCGAGCTGCGCGACGTGCACGCGGTCGCCGATGCCGACCTCGTGCTCGGTGTCGACGGGGTCAACAGCCGTGTGCGCGAGCAGCTCGCCGCGGGCTTCGAGCCGTCGATCGACTGGCGCCACTGCCGCTTCGCCTGGTTCGGCACCGACCTGCCGATGGACGCGTTCACGTTCGTCTTCAAGACGACCGAGTGGGGTCTCTTCCAGGTGCACGCCTATCCCTTCGAGGACGGCCTCGGGACGTTCATCGTCGAGTGCCGCGAGGAGGTCTGGAAGAGCGCGGGTCTCGACCGGCTCGACGAACACCAGTCCGCCGCGTTCTGCGAGCGCGTCTTCGCGGAGTTCCTCCGCGGCCATCGCCTCCTCGTCAATCGCTCGATCTGGCGACGCTTCCCCACGATCACCTGCCGCCGCTGGAACCACGACAACGTCGTGCTGATGGGGGATGCCGCCCACACCGCGCACTTCTCGATCGGGTCCGGGACGAAGCTCGCGATGGAGGACGCGATCGTGCTCCGCGACCAGTTCGTCCGGCACGGGCTCGACGACGTGCCCGCGGTGCTCGCCGCGTACGACGCCGCGCGTCGCGGCGAGGTCATCCGATTGCAGCGCACCGCGCAGACCAGCCTCGAGTGGTTCGAGAACAGCGCGCGCTACCTCGGCCAGGATCCGACGACCTTCACCTTCAACCTGATGACGCGCAGCAAGCGCATCACCTACGACAACCTCGCGAAGCGCGATCCCGCGCTCGTGCGTGCCGCCACCGAGCGCTTCGCGGAGCGGCACGGTGGACCGCGCCGCCAGGACGGCAGCGCCGCGCCGCCGGCGTTCGCCCCGTTCCGCATCGGGAAGCTCGAGCTCCGCAACCGCATCGTCGTGTCGCCGATGTGCCAGTACTCCTGCAAGGACGGCGTGCCGGACGACTGGCACCTCGTCCACCTCGGCAGCCGCGCGGTCGGCGGTGCGGGACTCGTCCTCGCGGAGATGACCAACGTCTCGCCGGAGGGGCGCATCACGCCGGGTTGTGCGGGGCTGTGGAACGACCTGCAGACCGCGGCGTGGCGCCGCGTGGTCGAGTTCGTGCACGGGCACTCGGCGAGCCGGATCGGCATCCAGCTCGCGCATGCGGGTCGCAAGGGCTCGGTGCACCGGCCCTTCGAGCGCGATGCCGACGAACCGCTGGCGCACGACGAAGGTGCCTGGCAGACCCTCGCGCCGTCGGCCCTGCCGTTCCGCGCGCATTGGCCCGCGCCGCGCGCGATGGACCGCGCCGACATGGATCGCGTGCGCGACGCCTTCGCGCGCGCCGCGGTGCGCGCCGATGCCGCCGGCTTCGACCTCGTCGAGCTGCACGCGGCGCACGGCTATCTGCTCTCGAGCTTCCTCTCGCCGCTCGCGAACCACCGGCAGGACGAGTACGGCGGCAGCCTCGAGAACCGGCTGCGCTACCCGCTGGAGGTGCTCGACGCCGTGCGCCGCGCGTGGCCGGCGGAGAAGCCGATCGCCGTGCGCATCAGCGCCTCGGACTGGGCCGGCGAGCTCGGTCTCACCCCGGACGACGCGGTCGAGATCGCCCGCGCCCTCGGCGAACACGGCGCGGACCTCATCGACGTGAGCAGCGGCGGCAACGATGCCGAGCACGTGCCGGTCTACGGGAGGATGTATCAGGTCCCCTTCGCCGAGCAGATCCGGTTCGCGACCGGCCTGCCCGTGATGGCGGTCGGCGGGATCGCGGGGGCGGACCACGTCAACACGATCCTCGCCGCCGAGCGCGCCGACCTCTGCGCGATCGCTCGCGCGCACCTCGCGGATCCGTATCTCACCGCACATGCCGCGGGCCGCTACGACGTCCGAGACGACGCCTGGCCACCGCAATACCTCGCCGGCCGACCGCGCGGCGCCAACGACTGACCGTCATGAGCACGAATCACGACCGAGACCTCACCCAGACGCGGCGCCGCTTCCTCGCGTCGTCGCTCGGCGCCGCGGCGATCGCGCCGCTCGCCGTCCCGGCGGCTGCCGCCGCCTTCCCGCCGGCGAAGAAGCGGCTCCTGATCCTCGGTGGCACGAGCTTCCTCGGCCCCGCGATCATCGACTCCGCGCTCGCCCGCGGGCACGAGGTCGTGCTGTTCAACCGCGGCAAGACGAACGCCGAGCACTATCCGGAGCTCGAGAAGCTGCGCGGCGACCGCAACACCGATGACCTCGCGGCCCTCGCCGGGCGCAAGTTCGACGCCTACATCGACACCTCGGGCTACGTGCCCGCGCACGTGGCGGCGACCGCGAAGCTCGCGGCCGAGAACGCGGCGGCCTACGTGTTCGTGTCGACCGTCTCGGTCTATCCGCGCTTCGGCGGCAGCAGCGAGGACGTCGACGAGACCAGCGAGACGGGCACCGTCCCCGACGACGTGCTCGCCCAGATCGACACGATCAACGCCTCGTTCCGCGAGGGCGGGCGCTGGTACGGCGGCCTGAAGGCGCTCTGCGAGGCCGAGGCGGAGAAGGCGATGCCGGGGCGCGTCGCGAACCTGCGCCCGGGCCTGATCGTCGGGCCTCGCGACAGTTCCGACCGCTTCACCTGGTGGCCGGTGCGCGTCGATCGCGGTGGCGAGGTGCTTGCCCCGGGCAACCCGCAGGCGAAGGTGCAGGTGATCGACGTGCGCGACCTCGGCGAGTGGTGTGTGCGCTGCGTCGAGGACGAGGTCCGCGGCGTCTACAACGCGGTCGGGTTCCAGGGCACCGTCACGATGCAGGACTTCCTCGGCGCCTGTCGCTGCGCCACGAGCCAGCCGGTCGAGTTCGTCTGGGCCGACGACGCGACGCTGCAGGAGCACGAGGTCGGGGCGTGGATGGAGATGCCGCTCTGGATCCCCGGCGGGCGCGGCGGCGTGCGCAACGAGCGCGCGATCGCCAAGGGCCTCGGCTTCCGGCCGCTCGGCGACACGATCCGCGACACGCTGTCCTGGGCGCGCGAGGAGGCGAAGACCCGCAAGCTCTCCGGCCGCACGGGGATCGCCCCGGAGAAGGAGGCGAAGGTGATCGCCGCGGTCAAGGCGAAGCGGAAGGGCTGAACCCGATCGCAGCGGGGCTTCTCGCCCGGGCTGCGCCGAGCCGCATGGACGCGCCGGAGCGCCCCGAATCGACCCGAGGAAATCGGCCGGCGGAGTGGGAAGATGCGCGTCCTGCCGTGTCACCAGTCCACCACCACCTGGTGCTCGGCGCAGTCCTGCTGCTCTGCGCCTGCACCACCCATTCGGGGTCGCGTCGCTCGGTCTACCGCGGCGTGACCGTCCTGCCTTCGACGGGCATCCAGTCGATCGTCGTGCGCAACGGCGCCGGCTCGGTACGCGTGGTCGCCGCGCACGGCGACGCGATCACGCTCGACGTCGACGTGCTGCTCGACGAGGCGCGTCCGCAGCTCGATGCGCAGAAGAACGTCCTCGACCACGTGCTCGTGCACAGCACGGACTCGCGGGTCGAGTTCGTCGACGCCCACGCGTCGAAGGGCGACGCGAACGACTGGGAGCTGCGGATCACCTTGCACGTGCCCGCGGGCCGTTCCCTCGAGATCGATCAGGGGATGGGTGAGGTGACGGTCGTGCTGCCCGACACCCGCGATCTCCGCGTCGCGAATGCCTCGGGCTCGATCCACGCGCAGGTCGCGGTGGTCGACGGCGCGCTCGATCTTCGCGTGCAGCAGGGAGAGGTCGAGGCGGAGGTGCGCGATCGGATCACGGGCGAGGCGAACGTGGAGACGATCACCGGGCAGGCGAGCCTCGCGCTCCCTGCCGCCGTCGAGGGCAGCTTCGAGCTCTCCTGCGCGACCGGTGAGCTCCAGGTCGCCGGACGCTACGGACTCCCGGTCGAGCGGCTCGGCCAAGGCGCCCGCGCGCACGGTCGCGTCGGCGAACGGGCCTCCACCCATCGCCTTCGCGTCAGCCAGGGCTCGGCGGTGCTGAGGTGATGGCGCGTTCCCGCCACGGAGGGCAGGGGCGGTGGTGAACGCCGGCTCCGGTGGCCCGGCGCTGCGCCGGGAACGCGACGAGTCGAGCTCGGGCGAACTGCTCGCGCGCCCGGCGCCGCAGGGCGCGGACCGGTCGCCGGCGCGCGTCGTGACGAGCCGCGACGAACTCCCGCATCGACCCGATCCGCGTGCGGCCTGGGTCGTCGACTCGTTCGAACTCGTCGACGAACTCCTGCGGCGCGGCGTCGACAGCGCGCGCGTGCTCGTCGAGACCGACCGATCGCGCCTCGCCGCGTATCGCGATGGACTCCAGCCCGAGGCCGTCGGCGAGGTGCTCGTGCCGCCGGCGCCCTTCGTCTTCCCGGGACGCCATCTCGTCGTCGTGCCGACCTACGACGAGCGCGAGAACCTCCCGGTCCTGCTCGCGCAGATCCCGCGTTGGCTGAGCTGCGACGTGCTCGTCGTCGACGACGGCTCGCCCGACGGCACCGGCGAACTCGCGGATCGTCTCGCGATCGTGCAGCCGTGGGTCCACGTGATGCACCGCACGCAGAAGGCCGGCCTCGGTCGTGCCTACCTCGCCGGCTTCCGCTGGGCGCTCGAGCGCGGCTACGACCGCATCTACGAGATGGATGCGGACCTGAGCCACGCGCCCTGGGACCTGCCCCGTCTCGCGCATGCCTCGTCGCGCGCCGACCTCGTCATCGGCAGCCGCTACGTGAAGGGCGGGGACACGCGCGGCTGGTCGTTCCGCCGCCGCCTCCTCTCGCGCTTCGGCAACGTCTATGCGCGGACCTGGCTCGGCTTTCGCGTGCACGACTGGACCGCCGGCTACCGCTGCATGAACGCCGCGATGCTCGCGCGCATCGACCTCGATGCGGTGGGCACCGACGGCTACGCGTTCCAGATCGAGATGGCGTGGCGCTTCCGTCGCGCGGGCGGCGTGATCGCCGAGCTGCCCGTGCACTTCGTCGATCGGAATCTCGGGCGCAGCAAGATGTGTGCGGGCATCGCGCTCGAGGCGATGCGCAAGGTGCCGCGTCTCCGCTTCCGCGTGTGAGCCCGCGCGGGGCTCACTTCCGCTCGATCGCCGCGGACGCCACCTGAGCGTCGAACCACGGCACGGCGGGGGAACCCTCGGTCGGACGGAGCACCGCGACGAGGAACGCCGTCGAACTCGCGAGGAGCAGTTCCCTCGCGCGCGCGATCGCGTGGTCCGGTGACTCGACGTCGCTCGCGCCGGCGCGGTGACGCGGCGCGAGCAGCGGGGTCGTCGCCAGCGCGCGCGCGTCGGGGAGTTCGACGAGGTACTTCTCACCGGGCGGAGCCGAATCGAAGACCTCGCGTACGGTGCGGGAGCGCCAGCCCGCGCGCAGCGTCGGCGCCGCGGGGACGAACAGGGTCGGCACGGCGAGTGCGGCGATTCCCCCGGCCTCCAGCCCGCATTCGTCGCGTGACGGTGCGCCGAGCGCGATCGCGCCGGCGACGCGTGCATCGCGAGACACGAGTCGTCTCCCATCGGCCTCGAACTCGACGCCGGCCAGGGCGAGCGCTGCGATCGCACAGCGGCCGTGTCCCACCACGACGACGCGCTGCTGCTCCGCGAAGCCGCGTCTTGCCACCAACTCGTCGAGCCACGCACTGACCCGCCGTGCCGGCAAGAGCAGCGGTTCGACGAACGGCGCCGCGTGCAGGTCCGCACCGCGCACCGCGAGGGCGCGGCGGTCGTACTGACTGGCCTGCGCCGGCTTGCCCGGCTCGTGGGCGGGCAGGGGCGGACCCTGGCGCACATGGAGTCGCACGACGGCGAAGCCGTGCGAAGCCCAGTGCGCATCGAGGACCTCGGCGACGGCATCGCTGGTCTCGTCATCCTGCAGCACCACGACGATCGGCGCGTTCGCGCGCTCGTCCGGGCGGCTGATCCGCGCCGGCAGCTGCGGGTCCCGCGGATCGAGTGGATCCTGGTCCCCGGTCCAGACCTCGTGAGGGCCCTCCTCGGCGAAGCTGCGCGGGCTCGCGTCGTCGGGCTTCGGCACCGCGCGGCGGAGGATCGCCATCAGCTCCGGTGTCAGCGGGGGAGCGCGCCGACCACCGCTCTCGACCACCACGACCACGAAGCCGCGGTCGCGATCCAACGTGAGCGTCGCGCTGGCCTGCACCGGCGTGGCGAGGGTTCGTGCGGTGCCGTCGACGACCCGTTCGCGCCGGAACGCGAAGCCCGGTGAGGCTTCGCGCGTGGCGCCATCGCAGCGATCGCCGCAGAGCTTCGCGATCCCATCCGGGCTCAGGATCCGCCGCTCGTCCACCATGCCGGCACGGCGGACGAACTCGCCGAAGGACGCGAGGTCCTGCGCTGTGCTCTGCACGGCAAAGCCCGTGGCGCGAACCCCGCGGCGCGGACTCGCGTCGGTCGGATCATGGGCCTCGAGGCGGGTCGATCGCATCCCGAGCGGCTCGAACAGCTCCTGGCGGATCCAGCTCCGCCACTCGGTGATCGTCGCGGTCTCGATCATGCGGCACGTGAGCCGGAGCGGATCGGGGGCGCCGAGCGGGGCACGCTGCGCGGTGGGGCCGCGCCTGCGGCCGCGCAGCTCGGTCGAGAACCCGGCACCGCGTTGGGCCAGCAGTTCGCCCAACGTGCGCGATGCCAGCGAGTCGGGCAGCGGCTCCTGGACGAAGAGACGCGCCTGGTCCTCGAGCCGCACGTGACCGCGCTCCACGGCGATCAACGCCGCGGTCGCGATGAAGGTCGCGGCGAGCGGCTCCGCCGCGACGTCGTCCTCGAGGCGCAGGGTGCCGGATGCCTCGCGCAACGCGAGCTTGCCGTCGCGCAGGACGAGCAGTCCCACGCCCTTGGACTGGCCGGCTGCGATGCGCGATTCGATCGCCGCCCTCAGCTCCGCGACGAGGTTCTCGTCGAGGCCCGCGGCCGCGGGGTCCTGGCATGGGGCCAGTCCGTGGAGGAGGACCGCGAGCGAGAGCGAGCGGAAGGTCTGGAGCATCGAGGCGGTCGTCTCCTGGTCACGCGCCGGTCCGTCATCCTGCCGTTCCGCGCGTGAGCTCGCAATCCGCGCGACGGGATGCCGGTCGCCGCGCCGCGGCGATCACGAGTCCCGCAGGAGCCGCTTGCTGATCTTTCCGGTGCCCGTGCGCGGCAGCGCATCGACGAAGCCGATCGACTTCGGGGTCTTGAAGCCGGCGAGCGTGGCACGGCAATGGGCGATCAGCTCGGCCTCGCTCGCGTGGTGATTGGGCTTGAGCACGACGGCGGCGACGACGCGCTCGCCGAGGTCCGGATCGGGACGGCCGTAGACCGCGGCCTCGAGCACGGCGTCGTGTTCGTAGAGACGGTGCTCGACCTCGGTGGAGAAGACCGTCTCGCCACCCGACTTGATGACGTCCTTCTTGCGATCCACGATCCGCACGGAGCCATCGGCGTCCTGGGTCGCGAGGTCCCCGGTGCGCAGGAAGCCGTCGTGCGTGAATGCCGCCGCGGTGGCGATCGGATCGTCCCAGTAGCCGGGGGTCACGGTCGGACCGCGGACGACGATCTCGCCGACGCTCCGGTCGTCGCGTGGCACCGCGCGCCCGAGTTCGTCCACCACGCGCAGTTCGATGCCGAGCACGGGACGCCCCGTGCGCGCGGCGATCGAGAGGCGCGCGTCGGCGTCGAGCGCGTCGTGCCGCGCGAGCGGGATGCTCATCGTGAGGTAGGGGCTCGTCTCCGTCATGCCGTAGGTCTGGACGTAGCGGCAGCGGAAGGTCTCGCGGATGCGGCGTACGGTCTGCGGCGCGATCGGGGCACCGCCGCTGAGGAGCACGCGGAACGCCGACCAGTCGCGGTCGGCGGCGCCCGGCTCGTGAACGAGGCGGTTGAGCATCGTCGGCACGAGGTTGGTGACCGTGACGCGCTCGCGCTCGAGCAGTTCGAGGCACGCCGCCGCGGCGAAGCGGCGCTGGAAGACGTGACGTCCGCCGACCGCGGTGATCGCGAAGCTCGCCCACGCATCCGCGAGGTGGAACATCGGGGCGACGTGCGCCCAGACGTCGCGCTCGTCGAGCGCGAGCTCGGCGATCGTCGACACGGCGTGCGCCAGGACGTTGCCGTGCGTCAGCACCACACCCTTCGGCCGTCCGGTCGTGCCGCTGGTGAAGTAGATCTGCGCGGGCTGCTCGGCGCGCAGCGCGGGTGAGGGCAGCGCATCGTCGGCGGGCGACGGCATGGACGCACCGGGTTCACCGGGCGCGAGCACCGGCCCGGCGACCAGGCCGCGGTGCTCGTCGTCGGCGATCACGAGCCGCGGGCCGGCGAGCGCGAGGATGTCCGCGACCTCGTGGGGGGAGAGCCGCGTGTTGATCGGCACGAGGATCGCGCCGAGACGCGCGGTCGCGAAGTGCAGCGCGAGGAACTCCGCGTGGTTGTCGCACAGCGCCGCGATGCGGTCGCCGACGCCGACCCGCGCCGCGGCGATCCCCGCCGCGCGCGTGCGCACCACCGCCGCGAACTCGCGGTAGGTCCACCGCTGCTCGCCATCGACCACCGCGAGGCGCTCGGGCCAGAGCAGCTCCGCGCGGTCGAGGAGCCCCGCGAGCGACGCGTGGCTCATCCGCCGGCCTTCGGCGCCGTTCCCAGGCAGCGCACGAGGAACTCCTCGTACTTGCGCGCGCGCGCGAGTCGCTCGACGTCCCCGCCGAGCCCATGACCGCCCGTCGGATCGAGGAAGAGCTCGACGAGGGTCTCCTTGCCCGCCTTCAGCAGCTCACGGTAGACGCGCACCGTGTCCTGATAGAGCACGTTGCTGTCCTCCATCCCGTGCACGAGCAGCAGGCGGCCCTTCAGGTTCTTCGCGAGCGGCAGCAGCGAGAACTTCTCGAGGTCCGTCGCACCGGTGCGGCTCGGCCCGATCGTGCCCGTCGAGTACCAGGAGTTGTAGTTCTGCCACTCCGTGGGGCCCGCGCCCGCGATGCCGAACTTGAAGACGTCGGGCTCGGTGTACATGCACATCTGCGTCTGGAAGCCACCGAAGCTCCAGCCGTGCATCGCGACCTTCTGCGGATCGACGCCGCGGTTCGCGACGAGCCACTTCACGCCGTCGGCGAGGTCCTCGGTCTGCGGGCGGCCGACCTGCTCGAAGTTCGCCTTCTCGAAGAGCGCGCCGTAACCGGACATGCCGCGCGGGTCGATCGTCACGCAGACCCAGCCGTGGACCTCCGCGAAGTAACGCGCGAGGAAGTAGGCGTCGCCGTGGTAGCTGCCGTCGACGACCTGCTTGCGCGTGCCGAGCGGCCCACCGTAGACGTAGATCAGCAAGGGGCGCTTCTCACCGGCCGGTCGCGTGGGTTCGAAGAGGAAGCCGGAGATCGCCTGGCCGTTGCGATTCTCGTAGGTGAAGAGCTCGGGCCGCCGATCGGTCGCGCGGCGCACGAACTCGGGGTGCGAATCCGTGAGCGTGGTGACCAGCCCGTCCGGCGCGACGTGGGTCAGCTCGGCACCGCCGTTGCCCCACGCGCTGAAGTTGCCGAGCAGATGGCCGTCGTCGGCGACCGCCACGTCCTCCCACGAGCCGTCGCGCGGGGAGAGGCGCGTCATCGCGCCGCTCGCGACGTCGACGCGGTAGGCGTCGAGTCGGCTGCTGTGTTCCTTCGTCGCCGCGACGAAGACCGTCTTGCGGTCCTCGCTCAGCCGGATGGGATAGACCTCGAAGACGCCGGCCGTGAGCTGCCGCTGCGACTCGTAGCGCGGGTCGAGCACGTGCAGGTGGCGGTAGCCGCTCTGCTCGCTCAGGAAGAGCACGTGGCGGCTGTCGGCGAGCCAGCTCGGGCTCACCATCGCCGGCGTGTTGGGGCCGCCGTCGTGCAGGAAGCGATAGACCACCTTCGCCGGTCGCTCGAGCACGCGCTTGAAGCGCCCCGGCACCTCGCTCTTCTCCTCCGGCTTCGGCTTCGCCGCCTCGCCCTCGGGGAACACGGACTCGTGGATCAGCACCTGTCCGGACTTCTGCTCGAACGTGGCGAACACGACCCTCGAGCCGTCGGGTGCCCAGTCGGGCGTGCGCACGACGTCGCGCGGGCCGGTGTTCTCGAACTTGTGCACCAGCCAGAGCGAGCCGTCCTCGCGCATCGCGGCGTCGAGGTCCCAGAGGTAGATGCGGCTCTCGCCCTTGCCGACGGGGTCGTCGGAGACGTGGCGCGGAACCTCCTGCACCTCGACGAAGCGCCCCGTGTACTTCGCGATCTTCACGCGGCGCTCGCCGTCCATCGCCGAGCGGCCCTTGCGCACGACGAACACGGCGCGGCGACCGTCGTCGCTGAGCTCGTACCCCGCGATGCGCTCATCGCCCTCGAGCGGGGGAGTGAGCTCCTCGACGACGTGGCTCGCGAAGCGCATGCGGAAGAGCCGCGCGTCGTCGAGGAAGGTGAAGCCGCTGCCGTCGGGGAGCCACGCGGCCTGGCCCTCGCTCGATCGCGTGTGCGTCAATCGCTCGATGCGACCCTCGGCGAGCTCGTAGCGGTAGAGGTCGCCCTGGCTGCTGAAGAGCAGGGCCGCGGTCTTCGGCGACCACGCGAACGAGTTGATGCCGGCGTAACGGGGCGCCTTCTCGTCCTCGGCGTCCTCCTCACCGACGCTCGTGTCGATGTGCATGCGCGCCCGCGCGGCCTCGCGCGCGGCATCCGGGGGCGTGCCCGGCGCTGCCGCCGGCGGCGACGCGGCGACACCGGCGCCGCCCTGTTCACCCGGCGGCTTGGACTTCTCCTCCAGGAGCTTGTTCGCCGCCGCCTGCTTCGCCTTCTCGGCGCGCTTCTTCTGCTTGTCCTCGCGATCGGCGAGCACGTCGCGGGCCTGGTTCTGGAACGCCGACATCGTGCGCGCATCCGTGAGGCGCCGCACCGTGCCCGTCGCGATCTCGAGGAGGTAGAGGTCCTGGCCGTGACGCCGTTCGACGTAGGGCCGGTGCAGCCATGCGGCGTAGCGACCGTCCTTGCTGAACTCGATGCCGCTCGCGGTCGGGCCGAAGAGGCCCTTCTTCGGGAACAGCTTCTCGAGGGTCAGGGCGTCGGCCTTGGCCGCCGCGGCCGTTGCGGCCGTCGCGTCCGGTCCGGGCCCGGCTTGCGCTCGCAGCGGCACCGCCCCGCAGAGGGCGAGGATCAGGACGGCGGTGATCGAAAGGGCCCGGGTGCGGGCGAGCGGGTTCGTTCGCGACATCGATGGGTCCGGAGGCTGGAGAGTCGCCGCGGCAGGTGAGTGAGGGGCGCGCAGCGTGCGCGGCGGGTCGGGCGAATACGGGTGCGGAGGGTGCGGGGCGAGGTCAGAGCACCCGCCGCGAGGGCAGCAGCACGTTGGCCATCATCACGCCCGAGGCGAGCGCGGTCGCGACGAGGATCACGCGGAAGGCGTTCTGCACGCCGGCGA
This sequence comes from Planctomycetota bacterium, assembly GCA_020848735.1. GTDB lineage: Bacteria > Planctomycetota > UBA1135 > UBA1135 > UBA2386 > JACRLW01. The sequence goes on from JADLHO010000117.1 coordinate 17,912, forward strand.
TCACGTCCTGTTGCTGGATGAGCACCTCGAGGCTCGTGAAGCCGAGGCTGCCCGGGACGAGCAGGAAGAGCCCCGGCACGATGACGAGGCTGGCGGGGCGATTGAGCGTCCGCGCAATGCCATTGGCGAATGCGCTCACGAGCAGGGAGCCGCAGAACGCTCCGAGCTCGGGGCCGAGCATGGCGCCGCCGAGCCGTGAGCCGGCGAAGGCGACGGTGCAGGCGGCGAAGACCAGCGAGACGTCGCGGGTCCTCACCCGCAGCAGGACCGAATAGGCGCTCGGCGCAGCGATGAGCGCGGCGACGACCGCCCACGCCGGCAGCGGCTCGATCTCGACGCCGATCAGGGGCGAGCCGAAGCATGCGGCACCGATGCGCCAGCCGAGGGCCGCGCCGAAGGCGAGCGCGAGGAACACCGCGCAGGCCCCGGCGAAGCGCGCCGTGCCCGAGGCGAGGTGACGCGTCGCGATCTCCGTGACCGCGGTCGTGAGCATGAAGCCCGGCAGGAGATAGACGATGCCGGCGAGCGTGACCTTGCCCACCGCCAGTCCGTCGATGCTCGCGCCGAGACCGGCGGCGACGAACGCGGCGACGAAGCCCGCGATCGCCTCGGTCAGGACGTGGGTGTCGCTGCGTTGTCCGAGCGTGCGCGCGATCGCACCGGTGGCGAGGCCGAGGCCGCTCGCCGCGATGACCTCACGCCCACCGCCGCCGAGGAAGACGCCGGCGCTCGCGGCGGCGAGCGCGTAGGACGCGAGCTCGCGCACGAGGCCCAGGGCACGCCGTTCCGCGAGGATCGTCTCGAGCTCGTGCTCGGCCTCGGTGAGCGAGGAACTCGCGGCCGCGACGCGCACGAGCAGGGCATCGAGCGCGGCGAGGCGACCGAGGTCCTGGCTGCCGGGTTCGGTCCGCACGAGGAACACGGTCTGGCTGCCGAGCGGGCCGAACGCGACGTGGATCGAGGTCGGCAGCGCGAAGAACTGACCGACGAGACCGAAGCGGCGCGCGCAGGCGCTCATCGCGCGCTCGATGCGCAGCGCATGGGCGCCGTAACGGTGCAGGGCCATGCCGAGGCGCACGACGAGCTGCATCGCCGCCCGCTCGGCGGGTGGGGCGTCCATCGCGGACAGTTGCTGGGCGAGCTGGGCGGGATCGGGCACGGCGCGTGGCCGCGCATGCTCCACGCCGGGGGCCGCGCGTCGAGGGGGCGCCTCGCGAAGCGGCTGCGGCGCAATTCCAGGCCGGCGGTGCCGTTGCCCGCGGCATGGCGCCCGCCGCGTGTCCCGCCGACCTCCGCTCGACCGAGCGCTCCCCCTGTGCCGCGCTCGATGCCCTGGTCGGGGGCACGCCGCTGCTCGAGATCCGTCTGAGGCTCGAGGGGCGGCCCGTCCGCGTCTTCGCGAAGTACGAGTCGATGAACATGACCGGCAGCGTGAAGGACCGCATGGCGGCTCACGTGCTGAGGCGCGCCTATGCGCGCGGCGAACTGCGGCCCGGCGACCTGATCGCCGAGTGCAGCAGCGGCAACACGGGGATCGCCTTCGCCGCGCTCGGCAAGGCGCTCGGGCATCCCGTGCGCATCTTCATGCCGGATTGGATGAGCCCCGAACGGAAGCTGCTCATCGAAGGCTTCGGCGCCGAGGTGGTGGGGATCTCCCGTGAGCAGGGCGGATTCCTCGGCGGCGTCGAGGCGGCCAGGCGCTGCGCGCGCGAGAACGAGCGGGTCTTCCTCCCGCGGCAGTTCGACAACGCCGACAACGTCGAGGCGCACGAGCTCGGCACCGGCGAGGAGATCGTCGATCAGCTCGCGCGGCTCGGCCTGCGCGCGGACGCCTTCGTCGCCGGCGTCGGCACCGGCGGCACCGTGATGGGCGTGGGGCGACGGCTGCGGCGCGGGAATCCGCGCTGTCGCGTGCATCCGCTGGAGCCGGCGAGTTCACCCACGCTGCGGACCGGCCACTGCGTGGGCCGCCACCGCATCCAGGGGATAAGCGACGAGTTCGTGCCGTCGATCCTGCACCTCGACGAGCTCGACCGGATCGTCGATGCGCACGACGGCGACTCGATCCTCATGGCGCAGTCGATGGCGCGCCGGCTGGGGCTCGCGGTCGGCATCTCCTCGGGCGCCAACGTCATCGGTGCGATCCAGCTCGCGAAGGAGCTGGGTCCGGAGGCCGTGGTCGTGACGGTGCTCCCCGATTCGAACAAGAAGTACCTCTCGACCGACCTCTGCCGCGTCGAGCCCGTGCGCGAGGGGTATTGGACCCCGCGCGTCGAGCTCGAGTCGTTCCACGCGCTGCGCTAGCGCGCGCGGCTCCGCGGTCTCCCGGCCTCAGTAGGCGATCTGCGTGACCACCGCGCTCACCGACGGCGACGAGCCGGTCGCGGCGCTCGAGCTGGTCAGCGAGTAGGTGCGCTTGATGCCGGTCGGGGCGGGGCCACCCGCGGTGAGCGGCATCGGGCTCTGGCGCCCGTTGCTGAACGCGATCGGGAAGCCGGCCTGCGAGGCATCGGGGGCCAGCGTCTGCGAGTAGAGGCTCCAGCCCGCGAACGACGGCGACCAGGGGAAGCTCAGCGTCTGCGCCAGCGTGCCGGTCGCGCCGGTCGTGCCCAACGCGACGTTCGCGATCGCGTCGCTGTAGATGTTCGTGCAGAAGCCCGGGATCGCGAAGTTCGGGTTGCTGATGCCCAGCAGCACCGACAGCGGCGCGTTCGACGGGCCGCGCAGGGTCGAGAAGGCGAGGTTGAGGGTGGTCGCGGTCGCACTGAAGGTCGTGGTCAGCGACATCGCGCCGTTGGCGGTGTTGCAGCCGGTGCCGAGCAGCGTCGAGGTCGCGCCGGAGGTGGTCGTCGCGGCGCTGACCCAGTCCATCGAGTAGGTGCCGGTGACCCCGCTGTCGACCTGCGCCTCCCACATCAGCGAGTCGACACCGTCGTAGAAGAACGGCGCGTCGAACACGATCTGGATGACGAAGGGTCCGGGCGGGGCGGGCGGCGCCGTGCTGATGTCCGGGAGGTTGGTCGGCTTGCGCGCGTAGACGGTCGTCGGAGCGCTCAGCCAGTTCGTCGCGAAGTTCGTGGAGAACGTGTTGATGTCGTTCTTGCCCATGAGCAGCGTGACGTCGATCGTGCGGGCGGTCGCGGTGGCACCGGCCGTGCGATCGCGGCGGAACGCGAGCGAGCCGATCGCCGGCATCACGAGCCCGATCGTGTTGCTGTCGGACTGCTGGACGCGCGAGCTGACGTAGCTGAAGGGGATGCCGCTGCTGCTGTTGCCCTCGACGGCCTCGTAGCCCGCGGGCTGGACGTAGAGGTTCTGGGCGGCGGCGAACGGCGACAGGAGGAGGATGATGGGGATGACGCGCATGAGCGGTGGGTCGTCGTGGAGCGGAAGCGGCGCATCATGCGGATGGCATCTTTGTCCGTCGAGCCGGGGCCCAGACGCCGCGGCGCAAGTGAGCCGCTCCGCAGCGTCCGTGGTCGGGACTCGATCTGTCTCTCGACCTCGGCATGGCCGCGGATGCGTCCAGCGGCGAGCAACGGAGAGCCCGCACGACGGACCCCGTCTCGGGCTCTCAGCCGCCGGCGAGCACTTCGCGGAGCTGCGCGAGCGCCCACTCGAGATCGCTGCGTTCCGTCACGAGCGGCGGTGCCACGCGGATCGTGTGCGTGTGCGTCTCCTTGCAGAGCAGGCCGCGCTCCTTCAGGCGTTCGCAGTAGCGCCGCGCGCCGCCGGCCTGCGGCTTCAGCTGGATGCCGAACCAGAGGCCCGCCCCGCGCAGCTCCTCGATCAGCGCCGACGGTGTGCGGCGCAGCTCGTCGAGGAACCAGGCCCCGAGTTCGAGCGAGCGCGCGCAGAGGTCCTCGTCGAGGATGACGTCGAGTGCGGCATCGGCGACGGCGCACGCGAGCGGGTTGCCCCCGTAGGTCGAGCCGTGCGAGCCCGGCGTGAACACACCCATCAACTCCTCGGTCGCGAGGAACGCGGAGACGGGGTAGAGCCCGCCCGAGAGCGCCTTGCCGATGGTCACGCCGTCGGCCCGCACGCCGGAGGCTTCCTGCGCGAGCAGGTGGCCCGCGCGGCCGAGCCCGGACTGGATCTCGTCGCAGATCAACAGCGCGCGCTTGCGTGTGCAAAGCTCACGGAGCCCGCGGAGGAACCCGGGCGGCGGGATCACCACTCCGGCTTCGCCCTGGATGGGTTCGACGAGCACCGCCACGACCTCGTCGTCGAAGGCGCGTTCGACCGCCGCGAGGTCGCCGAAGGGCACCGACGTGAAGCCCGGCGCGAAGGGACCGAAGTGGCGCCGGCTGCCCTCGTCACTCGAGAAGCCGACGATGGTCGTGGTGCGGCCGTGGAAGTTGTCGCCGAAGACGAGGATGCGCGCCCGCTCGTCGGGCACGCCCTTCCGCTCGTAGCCCCAGCGTCGCGCGGCCTTGATCGCGGTCTCCACCGCCTCGGCCCCGGTGTTCATCATCAGCACGCGCGGGTAGCCGAGCGTGCGCGAGAGCTTCTCGCAGAAGGGCCCGAAGCGGTCGTTGTGGAAGGCGCGGCTCGTGAGCGCCAGCGTGCGCGCCTGGTCGATCAGCGCCTGCACGATGCGCGGGTGGCCGTGGCCCTGGTTGACCGCGGAGTAGGCCGAGAGGCAGTCGAGGTAGCGGCGCCCCTCGACGTCCCAGACGAAGGCCCCTTCGGCGCGGGCGATGACGACGTCGAGCGGGTGGTAGTTGTGGGCCGCGTACCGGTCCTCGAGTTCGATGCAGGACTGGCTGTCTTCTAGCTTGCGCATGGCGGTTCCGTGCGCAGGGCGCGCGGCGGCGGACGTTGCGGATGCTACATCGGCCGCGGGCGGGCGCCGCGGCAAGGCCCCGCCGCCGCGGAGCGCGTCGCGCCGACTGCATGGGCGCCTCGCGCCGGACGACGGGCCTCCGATCTGGCCGCGGTCCGCGCCCGCGGCATGATGCGCGCCGCTCTCGGATCGATGCACGTCCTCTTCCTCGCGCCCGATACGCACATCTACAACCACGGCTTCGTCCGTGGCCTGGCGTCCCTCGGCGCCAGGGTCTCCGCGATCGGCCCCGCGCCGCGCGAGCGGCTACCGCAGGGGCTGGCGGCGATGCTCGCCGAGTACCGCGCGTGTCCGCGCATCCTCGACGACCAGGCCCTGCTCGAGCACGCGCGCGCGCTCGCGGGGAGCGGCGGCTTCGACCGCATCGAGACGATCGACGAACCGCTCGTCGAACCCGCGGCGCGGCTCCGCGAGGTGCTCGGCGTGCCGGGTCTCTCGCTCGCGACCGCGCGACTTTGCCGCGACAAGGTCGCGATGAAGGAGTTCCTCCGCGGTCACGGGGTCGCGTGCGCGCAGAGCGCGGGTGCGTCGAGCGCGGCCGAGGTGCAGGCCTTCGCCGAACGCGTCGGCTTCCCGATCATCGTCAAGCCGGTCGCCGGCTTCGGCACGCTCGACACCTATCGCGTCGCGAGCCGCACCGAGCTCGACGTGATCCTCGCGAAGCTCAAGCCAAGCGACGCGCGCCGGGTGGCCTGCGAGGAGTTCGTCGAAGGTCACGAGGGCTTCTTCGACACGATGGTCGACGACCACGGCGTGCGCTTCGAGTTCGCGTCGCACTACTACCCGAGCTGCCTCGAGGCGGCGAACGACCGCAAGGTCGCGCCGCAGATCGCCGTGACCAACCGCATCGAGCAGGACGGCTATCGCGAGCTGCGCGCGATGGGCAAGAAGGTCATCGAACTGCTCGGGCTGAAGAACACGGGCACGCACATGGAGTGGTTCTTCGGGCCGAAGGGCCTGAAGTTCTCGGAGATCGGCGCGCGGCCGGCCGGGGAGCGCATCTGGGACATGTACGGCGTCGCCAACGACTTCGACGTCTACCGCGAGTGGGCGCTCGCCATCAGCGGTCGCGCGAGCGAGCGTGGCCCGAGTCGGCGTCTCGCGGTCGGCTCCGTGCAGATCCGTCCCGATCGCGACGGCAAGATCACGGGGCACAGCGGGCTCGAGGAGGCGCGGCGACGCTTCGCGAGCCTCGTCTACGAGTGCGAGATCCCGCAGCCGGGCACACCGACGAAGCCGCTCGACAAGGGCTGGCTCTGCAACACCTGGTTCCGCCTGCGCCACGAGGACTACGACCGCGTGCGCGAGGTGATGACCGAGCTCGGCAGGCTCGTGAAGTCGTTCGCGAATTGACCAGGTCGTCGACCGGGGCAGCGGCGTCGTGTCCGCAACCGCGTCCGCTCACCGCACCGCACAGACGCCGCCGTTCTCCTCCGCGAGACGGCGCACGAACTCGCTCGCGCCGCCGAGCGCGACGGTGTGGATGCGCACGCGCCGCACGCGGTTGGCACGCGCCACGGCCGCGAGGATCGCCTCGGGATCGGTGAGCTCGCCGGAGCTCGGCTGCCCGTCGCTGAGGACGAAGAGCTCGTCGATCTCCGCATCGACGTCCTGGCCGAAGCGCGTGTCGGCGATGTCGAGCGCGGCATCGAGGGCGCCGTAGAGGTTCGTCGAGCCGCCGGCGGCGAGCGATCGCAGCAGATCGCGCAGCGACGCGCGTCCCCGGTCGGTGGCGGGGACCAGCGGCTTGCCCCAGCGACGGACGCCGTCGGAGAACGCGATGACGCCGAAGCGCGCGTCGGCGGGAAGCGCCTCCACGGCATTCCAGAGCTCGACCTTGGCCTGGGCGATGCGGGTCGTCGTCTCGACCTGCTCCGCGCTCGAGGTCCCGTTGTCGCGCGGGACGAGCAGCGATTCGTCCATGCTGCCCGAGACGTCGATCACGAAGAGCACGCGCAGGCCGCGCACGGGGATGCCGAAGAAGCCCGACGAGGTGCGGGTGTCGTCGAGCGAGGACCCGGGCGGCGGCGGCATCACGAACGCGTCGCGTTCGCGGTCCCAGAAGGCGCGCCAATCCTGCGGTCGGTCGGCGGCGAACAGGGTGCCGGTGAGTTCGCGCAACGCCCGATGGGCCGCCTCGCGCAGGGTGCCCGACCTGAACTTGTCGTGGCCGCTCCGCGCGTCGGCGCAGCGTTCGAGCACCGCGATGAGCGGGGCGATCGAGCGCGCGCTGCGGATGCGGCGACAGAGCTCGACGACGACGAGGTCGCAACGCCAGTCGAAGCGGCCGAGGCTCGCGAGCGCGGCGGCGAGCGCGTCGCGCGAGCTGCGGGCGTCGAGGGTCGCGGCGTTCGCCAGGACGATCGCATGCAGCGCATCGAGCATCGCGAGGGCCGCCGGGGTGTCCGTCTCGCGCGGCAACGCGGTCGCGAGGGCGCCCGTCGAGTTCGCGTGGGCGCGCACCCCGAGCGCGCCGGCGGCCGCGGTGCGCACGTCGTCGTCTCCCGCGGCGAGCTGCGCCTCGAGATCGAGGCGCACGATCTGGTTGCGGACCGCGCCGAGCGCCTGCAGTGCGGCGAGCTGCAGTTCCGGCTCCCAGCCGGGGAAGCCCTTGCGCTCGCCGCGCGCCGCCGCGCGGAGGCGTTCGAGCGCGGTCGATCCCGTCGTGCGCGCGAGCGCGAGCTGCGCGGTCTCGCGCACGAAGTCGGCCTGCAGGCCCGGATCCAGCGGCTCCTTGCCGAGACCCGTCGCGGCGAGGCGCAGGACGAGGTCCACGCCGTCCTGCCCGGGATCGAGTGCCACGCGCGCGAGGAGTTCGACGAGCCCGGCCCGGTGCGAGGCGAGCACCTGCGGGGCCTCGTCCACCAATGCGCTGCCGTAGAGCCGCCGCGCGACGTCGCTCGCCGCGGCTCCCGACGCCAGCGGGAGACGGCCATCGCGCCACGCCGCGTGCCAGCGCTCCAGCCGCCGCACGTAGCTGCCCCCGTCGTCCTGCGCCGCGCCGGCGAGCGCGGTCGCGGCGATCCACAGGCAGAGGAGCAGCCGGTCGCGGAGAGAGGTGGGAGGCATCGGCGACGGCCCGGCTAGCCGGGCGCGCGCGGGAGGTTACCCCGCCCGCGTGAAGCGCGGCCGGGCGTGCTTGGTGGCCGGCCCCCGCGGCATATCCTGCGCTCCGCCTCACGATGACCGTCACCGCCGCGCGTCCCCCGATCACCGTCCGCCTGCTCGACATCTTCCGGATCGGTCCGGGGCCGAGTTCGAGCCACACCGTCGGACCGATGCGTGCGACCGGGATGTTCCGGCGGCGGCTGATCGCCCGCGGCATCGTCCCCGCGCGGCTGCAGGTCGAGCTGCGCGGCTCGCTCGCCGCGACCGGCCACGGCCACGGCACCGACCGCGCGGTGCTCGCCGGACTCGCGGGTCAGCACCCGGAGGAGGTCGATCCCGACGCCTTCCACGCGCTGCCCGAGCGCCTCGCGCGCGATCCCGTCATCGAGTGGGGCGGTCTGCCCGTGCGGCTGCACCCCGACGACGTGGTCTTCGACCATTCCCGCGACACGTCGCCGCAACACCTGCCGCACCCCAACACGCTCGTGTGTCGGGCCTTCGCGGCGGACGGGACGCTGCTGCACGAGGAGGCCTGGCTCTCCGTCGGCGGCGGCTTCGTCCAGACCATCGGCGACGAGAGCGGCAAGCGGAAGGCGCCCAGTTCCCCGGTCGCGCCGTTCTGGAACGGCGACTCGCTCTGCGAGCAGGCGCGCGTGCACGGTGGGCTCGGCGCGGTGGTCCTCGCCAACGAGCGCGCCTGGGAGGAGGAACCCGGCGCGCTCGACGCCGGCCTCGACCGCGTCTGGCAGGCCTTCAAGACCTGCATCGCGCGCGGTCTGCGTCACACGGGCCAGCTTCCCGGCGGGCTCGGTGTGCTGCGGCGCGCCGCCACGATGCAGACGCAGATCCAATCGGGTCGCGTGGAGCCGAGCTACCGCATCATCGCGCAGGCGCAGGTCTATGCGTATGCGATCAACGAGGAGAACGCCGCGGGCGGGATCGTGGTGACCGCTCCCACCAATGGCGCCGCCGGCATCTTCCCGGCGGTGCTGGTCGAGGCCGCCGAGCGCCTCTCGCTCTCGCGGGAGCAGGTGCATCGCGCGATGGCGACCGGCGCCTCGATCGCGATGGTCATCAAGACGCATGCGAGCCTGTCCGGCGCCGAGGTCGGCTGTCAGGGCGAGGTCGGCAGCGCGACGGCGATGGCGGCCGCCGCGCTCTGCGAGATCCTCGGCGGCGACGTCGATCAGGTCGAACGCGCGGCGGAGATCGGTCTCGAGCACAACCTCGGACTGACCTGCGATCCCATCAAAGGGCTCGTGCAGGCGCCGTGCATCGAGCGCAATGCGATGGGGGTCGCCAAGGCGTGGAGCGCCGCGCAGCTCGCGCTCAACACGGGCGCGAAGGGCATCGTCTCGCTCGACAAGGTGATCCGCGTGATGAAGCGCACCGGCGACGACATGCGCCGCGAATACAAGGAGACCAGCGAGGGCGGGCTCGCGGTCAACCTGCCGGAGTGCTGAGGCTCCGCCCGCTCAGCGGCCGGTGCTCGGTGCGGGCGCGGGACCGATCGACGGCGGATCGGCCGTCGTCGGCGCCGGCTTCGTCGGGTCGACGACGCCCGGCATGACCCCATCGAGCGGACCCAGGCGCCCCTGGAGCTGCTTCTGCGCCTCCTCGACGGAGAGCGGCTCCTCCGGCAGCGGGGTCACGACCCGCATCGCCTTCATCCAGACGCCCGGGCGGCCGGGCACGGCGACCATCTCGCCGTCGTGCTCGAGCCCGGCCTGCTCGGAGCAGAGCTTCAGCAGCTCGTGCGCGATCGCGTTGCGGGGCGGCACCGCCGCCATGCCCTCGTTGGGCGCATAGGTCGCACACTGACGGCGGCCGGGGAATGCGGCGTTGCCCATCTGCCGGAAGCGCTGCATCGCGCTCGCGAGATCGGGTAGGGGCTGCTTCGACGCGATGACGAAGAACGTGGTCACGCCGACGCCGTCGCCGACGTGCCAGACGATGTCCTGTTGCTCGTAGCGTCCCGGCAGCTCATGCGTGCCGGCGGCGAGCGGGTTCGTCGTCAGCACGCTCTTCAGGCGCGAGCTCGGCCACAGCGCGATGTTCCCGCGCAGCATGTCCCAGCTCGCGACGTAGACGTGCAGCGGAGACTCGAGTTCGACCGAGAGACGCACCGGGAAGTCGGCGGGCAGCTCGGCGAAGGGCTCCTGTGCCGTCCGCGTGTCGCCGAACTGCCAGCTCACGCGCGGCGCGGGTTCCTGCCGGCTCGCGAGCCAGAATCCGAGCAGGCCGACGAGGAGGACTCCCTCGAGGGCGAGCAAACGACGGCGGGGACGACGCGCGGGATCTGCGTTCACGGTGTGCCCCTTCCCATCGGCACTCGGGCGCCGCGGACTCCAGCGCGCGCGGCGAGAAGCACGGCTGCCCGGCGGTCCCGACGAAGCCGGATCGTCTCGAAACTTGACAATGCGTCAGAAACATGACTTCATGTCGCGCCATGTTCGATGCCTGGCGCCATGACGACGATCCCCGACTCCGCGCCGTCCAAGCGGCGCCCTACGCCTTGCCTCGGGGTGCCGCCGCCCTCGAGCGCCCGCCGCAGCGCTGGCGCAGCTGGGCCCTCTCGGGAGGGGCCCTGCTCGCGACGGCCTGCGGCGGCTTCGCACTCGGTCGCCTCACGCGGGTCGAGCCCGCCGTCATCGAGCGCGCCCAGGAGGCCGCGCGCTTGAGCGAGGAGGAACTGCTCGCGGTGAGTTCACCGGTGATCCTCGCGGGACGTCAGGCCCCCGACGATGCCGCCGTCGCGACCGCTCTCGATCGTCTCGCGCGGCGCGCGCTGGAGCTGCCCGGCGAGGAGGGCCGGCAGCTCGCGCGCCGTCTCCTCGCCGCGCTCGCGAGCGGCGCCCGCTCGCTCGAGCCGCATCGTTCGGCGCTCGAGAAGCGCGCGCGTCGCGGTGCTTGAGCGCGGCCCTCACGCACTCCGCGTCGGTCAGCCACCCGTCGGGCGGCGATGCACGCGACCCGGCGAGGCCTGGTCGGTCGGCGTCACGCGGATCACGTCGAGGTTGACGTGTTCGGGCGCGGCGAGCGCGAAGGCGACGCAGGCGGCGACATCGTCGGCGCTCAGCGCACGCATGCCGGCGTAGACCTTGTTCGCGCGCGCCTCGTCGCCGCGGAAGCGCACGATGCTGAACTCGGTCTCGACCATGCCCGGGTCGACGCTCGTGACGCGGATGCCCTGCCCCAGGGTCTCGTAGCGCAGTGCCTCGCTGATCGAGCGGAGGCCGCGCTTGGTCGCGCAGTAGACGCTGCCCCCCTCGTAGGTCTCGTGACCGGCGAGCGAACCGACCATCACCACGTGGCCGTGTCCGCGCTCCACCATCGCGGGCAGCACGCGACGCGTGACCTCGAGCACACCGATGAGGTTCGTCTCGATCATCTCGCGCCACGCCTCGCCGGTCGCCTGGGCGATGCGCTCGACGCCCCGCGCGAGTCCGGCGTTGTTCACCAGCACGTCGATCGGGCCGTTCGCCTCGATCGCCGCCTCGACGAAGCGCGCGACGGAGTCCGGCTTCGTCACGTCGAGCGCGTGGGTGAAGGCGCCGGCCGCCGTGCGCGCGAGGCGCTCGACGCGGCGTGCGCCGAGCGAGAGGCGGTAGCCGTCCGCGGCGAGACGGCGGGCGATCGCGGCTCCGATCCCGGAGCTCGCGCCGGTGACGACGGCGTGCTTCATGCGCCGCGATGATCGTCGATCAGGCGCCGCCGATCGACAGCGCGAGTCGGAAGGCCGTGCGCGCGAGCACGACGACCGCGACGACCAGCACGAAGGCGAGCACGGCGCGGTGGCCGCGGCGCACGGCGAAGACGCTGCCGAGGAAGCTGCCGACCAAGGCACCCGCGGCGAGCGTGAGCGCCGGTCCCCAGGGGATCGCCCGCGCCGCGGTGAAGCTCGCGATGCTCGTCGCCGACGAGCAGAGGATCAGCGCCATCTTGCTCGCGTTGACGCGCACGAGGTCGCGGTCGCCGACGCGCCGCAGCGCCGCGATCGCGAGCAAGCCGACGCCGACCTGGAGGAAGCCCATGTGGATCCCGACCGCGACGAAGAGCGCGGTCGCCAGACCCGGCGATGCGGGCTTCGGTGGCGGCGCGCCGCGGCGCTCCCTCACGAGTCCGACGACGAGGATCGCGATCACGACCAGCAGCGCGAGGTCGTAGACCTGATCGGGCAATTCGATCGCGAACCAGGTGCCGAGCAACGCGCCGGGCAGCGTCGCGAGTCCGTAGAGGAACGCGCGCGCGGGCACGCGCTGTCGGTGCAGCGCGAAGCCGAGCCAGCCGCCGAGCCCGATCGCGAACGCCGCGGGCCGCATCGCCGCGTTCGCGGCATCGGGCGCGAGATGCGCGACCAGCTCGAAGCTCAGCAACGCCAGCGCCCCGCCCGCCCCCGCGAGGTTGTTGACGAAGCCCATCACCAGACCGGTGATGGCGATGAGGGTGATGGCGAGGGGGTCCACTCGGGTGCCCGGTCAGTGCGGCGCCCGCGCGGCGTCCCGGCGTGTTGCTCGCGATGGCGCCGGATACGCCGCGCGCGTTCGCGACCGCGCGCTCACCCGAGCAGGTCGGCGACGGCGCTGCGCTCCTCGCTCAGCTCCTTCGTGCTGATCGCGATCTGGGCGCGCGCGTAGTCGTCGAGCGAGAAGGAGCGGTCGATCTTCCAGTTGCCCTTGCCGTCGGTGTGGCAGGGGTAGCTGCAGACGATGTCATCGGGCAGCTCGTAGGCGCCTTCGCCCCACACGCAGAGCGACACCGGGTCGTTCGGGCTCGAGACCGAGAACAGCGCGTGCGCGTGGTCGAGCGCGGCGTTGGCCGCGGAGAAGGCCGAGGAGCTGCCGCGGGCGTCGATCACCGCCTTGCCGCGCTCCTGGACCGTCTTGGTGAAGACGGTCTTGAGCCAGGTCTCGTCGCCGATCACCGCGCGCGCGGGCTTGCCGGCGATGCGGGCGTTGGTCCAGTCGGGGAACTGCGTGTTGCTGTGGTTGCCCCAGATCGCGACGCGATCGACCTTGGTCCAGTGCTGGCCCGCCTTGTTCGCGAGCTGGAAGCGCGCGCGGTTCTGGTCGAGCCGCGACATCGCGGTGAAGCGGTCGTTGGGCACGTCCGGGGCCGCGTGCATCGCGATGAGGCAGTTCGTGTTGCAGGGATTGCCGACGACGATGACGCGCACGTCCGGGCCGGCGTGGTCGTTGATGGCCCGGCCCTGCGTCGTGAAGATCGGCCCGTTCTCGCGGAGCAGGTCCTTGCGCTCCATGCCCTTGCCGCGCGGCTTCGCGCCGACGAGCAGGCAGACGTCGGCGTCCTTGAAGGCGTCCTTCGGACTGTCGGTCGCGACGATGCCGTGCAGCAGCGGGAAGGCGCCGTCCTCGAGCTCCATCTGCACACCCTTCAGCGCGGGCAGCGCCGGCGTCACCTCGAGCAGCGAGAGGATCACCGGGACGTCGGGACCGAAGATCGCGCCGGACGCGATGCGGGGGAGGAGGGCGTAACCGATCTGACCGGCTGCGCCGGTCACGACGACTCGCTTGGCCTTCATGGGGAAGTCTTGGCCTTCTGGGTGGAGGAGGGTTCGGGGCGGCCGACGGACCGGGCCGGCGCGACCGCCGCCGTGAGGGGTGCTCGTGCGGCTCGCCGCGCGGGCGGCGAGCGCGGCCGATTCGAGCACGCGGCCTGATGCGATCCAAGCGCGCGCGGCGATCGCCGGCGTCAGCCTTCGGCGATCACCCGCTCGGCGACGACCGGCTCGATCAGCTCACGGAACACGCGCTGCCACTCGGGATGGCGTGAACAGATCTCGTAGGCGGCGCGGCTCTCGAAGGCGGAGAAGAGCACGAGCGTGAAGCCGCCGTTGGGCGTGGCCAGGTTGTGGGTCACCGTCAGGTGGAGCACGCCCGGCAGCGTCTCCACGAGTTCCGCCAACGCTTCCCGCGCGATGCGCACCCGATCGAGGGGCACGCCCTCCCGCAGGCGGAACAGCTCGACGTGGTGGAGGATCGCGGACTGCATCCGCCCGCAACCATACGCGCCCGGCCGCGCGCGCAGCCACCGACCTGCGCGCGAGCGCGCAGGTGGTGACCGTCAGACCGCTCTCAGGCCGCGGCGTCCTTGCCGGGATTCCGATCGGCGCTCTCGTTCGCGGGCACCACGCGCAGCGGTCGCCGCGGATCGTCTTCCTCGCCGATCATGTGGCCGTGGGCGATCTGGTCCTCGCCGGCCTGCCAGCAGAAGACCATCGGACCGCGCTGCGTCCGCCCGGGGATGTGGATCGTGAGCGGCGAGGAACGGAGCACCGTCAATCCCAGGTGCTCGAACTCCGCGAGGGCCTGATTCGTCGCCTCGCGATTGCGGAACAGCTCGGACTCGAGGTCCGCGATGCAGTCGCCGAGTCCCTCCGGCGTGTTGCTCGCCTGGAGCTCGTCGAGGGTCTTGGTCAGCTCGCGGCGCTCACGGCGGCGTTCGTCGATCTCACCCGAGATCGCGCGCAGGAGCGGCAGCAAGCGGGTCGCTTCAGCCAGGTTGTAGCGCGTTTCCATCACAGCTCCGGTTCGGCCTCATGGCCTGGAGAGTGCTTGCGGTAGGAGGGCCTCGATCGGGACGGGGAGACGACGGGGGGCGTCCAGCCGTGCTGGACCGTGGTTGCTTGCCGGAGATCTACGCTCGAGCGAGCCGATCGGAACGGTGCGCGTCACTCTGCGATGCCTCCGGCGCTTCGATTAGCCGCTGTTCGGCACAGGGTTACGCGAACGTCCGAAGACCTCCGCTTGCGACTCGCCCTGATACGACGGGCTTCGCGGATTTCTCCATCACGGGCGATGAAGTTCTCGCGCGGCCCGGCGACCCCCCTTCAACGCGCGACGAACATCGTGCCCGCGCCCTCGACCCCGTGCGTCGTCGTGGTGCCGTCGGGCCAGCGGACCTCGAGTTCGCCGCGCGAGGCGTTGCCCATGCCGAAGCTCGCGACCGGCGGAGGCGAGCTCAGGTAGCCACCGCTCGCCGCGAGCTCGACGACCTGGGGTGGCAGACCGTCGAGGCGCAGGGTCAACCGCGCGCCGATCCCCGCGGGATTCGCGGCGCTGCCGCGCAGGCGCACCGCGAGCCAACGCCCTTCGCCCTGGGCGTTGCGCAGCACGCGCAGGGGGCCGTCGTTGGTCGTCACGACGAGGTCCGGTCGCAGGTCCGCGTCGAGGTCGGCGATCGCGAGCGCGCGGGCGTCCTCGGGCACGATCAGGCCCGACTCGCGCGCAGCGGCCGCCACCAGCCCCGCCGGCGTGTTCCAGAGGAGGCAGCCGAGACCGCCCGCCATCCGGCCGGTCTCCGGCTCGGGATGGAAGAAGTTCTGCGCGAGGGCGAGATCCGCACGCCCATCGCCGTCGAGATCGCCGATCGCGACGCCGAAGGCCGGCGCGAGCTGTGCGATCCGCGGCAGCGGCACCGCGGTGAAGCGACCGTTCCCGTCGTTCCGCCAGAGCACGTGGGCGAGCTGCGTCGCGAAGAGCCCGCGGGCGCCATCGAGCGCGCTCTCTCCATAGATCTCGGTCAGCGACGCGCGCGCGAAGCGGTCGTAGGTCTCGAAGCGCTCCGCGAGCATCGGGATCGCGCGGCTGCTGCACGAGCGGCCGCGCACCGGCAGGAGCCGCTCGCCCTCGTACTTCGCCTCGACGACGTCGAAGGTGCCGTTGTCGTCGAAGTCGGCCGCGAAGAGGCGCGCGGGGTGCTCCGGCGAGGCCTTGTACTTCGTGTTCAGACCCGTGTTGGTCGCGACGTAGTCGAGATCGCCGTCGGCGTCGAGGTCGCCCCCGGCGATGCCGTTCCACCAGCCTGGTTGCGCGGCGAAGCCCGCCGCCTCGCTGCGATCCTCGAAGCGGCCGTCGCCCGAGTTCCGGAGGTACCGCACGGGCTGCCAATGCGCGGTCACCAGCAGATCGGGCAGCCCGTCGCCGTCGACGTCCGACCACAGCGCGCCGGTGACGAGCCCGGCGAGGCGCAGCGAGGGGATCGCGGTCTCGATCACGTCGACGAGCTTGCCGCCGTCGTTGCGGTAGAGGCGGCTGATCGGGGACTCCGGATAGCGACCCGGGACGACGCGCCCGCCGACGAAGAGGTCGAGATCGCCGTCGCGGTCCCAGTCGGCCGCGGCCGCGACGCTGCCGCTGTCGGCGAAGGCCGGCGCGAGCGCGTCGGGCGCGGCGTCGAACTCGCCGTTCCCGCGGTTCAGGTACGCGCGGTCCCTGAACGACGCGTCCCCGGGCTTCGCCTCGTTGCCGCCGCTGACCACGAAGAGGTCGAGATCGCCGTCGAGGTCGAGGTCGAGGAACACGGCACCGAGGTCCTCGTGGACACCGTCGCGCTCCCAGGGACCGCCCATGCGCACGTAGCCGGAGTCGCGCACGAGGAAGAGCGCGCCGCCCTGCCCGCGGGCGCCGCCGACGAAGACGTCGTCGTGACCGTCCCCATCGACATCGCCGAACGCCAACCCGGGGCCGAGCTGGGAGTGCCGGTGCGGCGCGAGCGGCTGGCTCGCGTAGTCGTCGAAGGGCGTCTCGACGTGGCGCCGGTGCAGACCGCTCGCGTCGGCGAACTCCACGAAGCGCGGCGCCGGTTCGGGTGCCGCCTCCTCCTGGATGGTCGCGGTCGCCGGCTCCGCGATCACGAGCAGCCGGTCCGCCTCGAGCCCCTCGAAGACCTGCACCGCGCCGCGTGGCCAGCGCAGCTCGAGGCGGTCGATCCGCGTCGCCGCGCCGAGTCCGAGGTGGACGAGCGGGTCGTGCGACGAGAGGTAGCCGCCGCCGGGCGTGAGGAGGCGCTCGATGCGCTTGCCGCCGGCGAAGACGCTGAGGCGGGCGCCGATGCCGAAGGAGTTGCGGTCGCGACCGACGAGCCGGACCAGTGCCGCGTGGCGGTCGCGCCCCGTGCGGTTCTCGTAGATCGCCACCGGCGCGTTCTGATTGCCCACGACGACGTCGAGATCGCCGTCGCGGTCGAGATCGACGAGCGACGCGCCCTGGCTGACCGCCTCGAGGTCGAGGCCCCATTCCGCCGCGCGGTCGGTGAAGTGCGGCGGTTCGCCGGGCGGCAGGCCGTCGTTGCGCAGCGCGAGGTTCTTCTCGGGAACGGCCGGCAGGTTCGCCGCGAGGGCGATCGCCTCATCGCGCTTGCCCGCGGCCCAGAGCGCCGAGAAGCGCGCCTTCGCGTCGGGGTCGTTGTCGAAGCGGGGGATGCCGTTCGTCGCGAAGAGGTCGACGTGCCCGTCCGCGTCGAGGTCGCCGAACTTCACGGTCCAGGTCCAGTCGGTCTTGGCCACGCCCGCGAGCTGACCGGCCTCGAGGAAGCGCCCGGTGCCCGTGTTCATGAAGAGCGCGTTGCGCATCACCTGCGGCGGGCGGCCGTGCTCGAGGAACCAGCCGCGGTCACCCATGTCGCCCATGAGGACCTTCGCGGCGTAGTGCGTCCGCATCGCCATGTCCGCGACGCAGAAGTCGAAGCGGCCGTCGCCGTCGACGTCGGCCGCGTCGCTCCCCATGCCGAAGTACGCGAGCTGCGGCAGCGCCGTCGCGGTGATGTCCTCGAAGGTGCCGTCGCCACGGTTGCGGTACAGCACGTCGGGCGACTCGAGGTCGTTCGCGACGTAGAGGTCGAGCCGACCGTCGCCGTCGTGGTCCCACCAGGTCGCCGAGAGCCCCATGCCCTGATCCGCGATGCCGGCCTCGCGCGTCACGTCGCTGAAGCGCGCCCCGTCGTTGCGCAGCAGGCGATCCGCCTGACCCGCGAAGAAGAGCCGCCCCCCGAACTCCAGCAGGTGGTCCTCGTAGCCCGGCGGCACCGTGAGCCCCTTGCCGTGCTCGTCCGGCACGAGCGAGGGCATCGGGGGAGTGAGTTCGCGCAGCGTCTTCGTCATGCTCGCGGGCAGGCTGACCTTCGCGAGGAGTTCGGGCAGCAGCGACTGCAGGAAGACGCGGTTGTTCAGCAGATAGACGTCGAGGTCGCCGTCGTTGTCGTAGTCGGCGAAGGCCGGGTAGAAGCACGCGCCGGTGAAGTCGAGGCCGAAGCGCCGAGCGCACTCCTCGAACGCGAGGTTGCCGAGGTTGCGATAGAGCAGGTTCGGCGACTCGAGGTTGCACACGTAGATGTCGAGCTTGCCGTCGCCATCGACGTCGACGATCGCGCAGCCGCTGCCCCAGGCATCCCCGCCGCCGACGCCGGAGCGCTCGGTCACGTCCTCGAAGCGGAACGGCGCGGTCTGGCGGTAGAGGTGGTTCGGACCGTCCTGCGAGACCACGTAGAGATCCGGCAGCCCGTCGCCGTCGAGGTCACCGGTCGCGAGGCCGGCCCCGTCGTAGACGTAGGGCAGCACGTGCTCGCTCTTCAGCGTGTTGCCCGCCGTGACGCCGCAGTCGGCCGGGGCGTGGAGCACGAAGCGCGTCGCGTCGCCGGCGTCGCGTGCGCGCAGCTCGCCGAGAGCCAGCGCGCCGGCGCGCAGCTGGCGTGAGCGACCGTTCACGCCGCCGCCCTGCGGAGCCGGGTTCTCGTCGCCGCAGGCGGTCAGGAGCGAGACGACGATGGCGACGAACGCGACGGCGCGAGGTCGGTGCATGGGGCGGATGCTAGCCATCCGTCCCGCGCGAACGGTCGTGCGGGCGTCGTCCCGACGGCGCGACGGACCTCCCAATCCGCGCTCGAACCGAGCGATCCGCGGCCGCGGTGATGCCGACGCGGGCTCGTTCTCCCGCGCCTGGCCGATCGGATCCGTGCCGCAAGACGACGCCCGCGGACCGTGCTCCGTGCACCGGCCCGTGACGAACTGCGCCCGGCGTGCGCGCGCTCGATCACCGCATCGCCGTCGCCCGCACGCGATGGAAGGGCAGCTCGAGCTCGCCGATCGTGCCGAAGCGCTGCGTCAGCACGAGCCGCAGGTTCTCCGTGAGTTCGGCCGAGGCGTCGCAGAGCTCGACGCAGCGCAGCGCCGCCTCGAGCGGACTCGTGAAGCGCACGACGTACGTCGTCGCCGTCGCCTCGCTGCGGCGCACGCCGCGCGCGACGAGTTCATCGGCGACGAAGCTCGGATCGACTCCCGCGAACGCCGCGAAGGCGGCCGCGTCGCCACCGGCCTGCTGCCACGCCTCGCGCAGCACGTCGCACTGTCCCAGCGCCGGCAGGTCGAACACGAGCCGTCCGCCCGGCCGCAGGTTGCGGACGCCGAGCGCGACGAGCTCGGCGACGCGCGCCGGGTCCAGGGCGGGTGGGCAGCAGATCACGACGTCGTGCATGCCGAGGCTCTCGCTCCCCCGGGCGCGGCAGGCGAGCACGCCCAGCTGCGGGTGGGTCAGCGCATCGACGGCCGCGGCGCGTTCCGCGACCGGCTCGACCACGGTCAGCGCACCGCTCTCCCCGATCCGCGCGAGGATCGCCGCGCTCTGGGCCGCGCTCCGCGCCTCGAGCTGCAGCACCCGCGCGCCGCGGCCGAGCGCCGCCGCGAGCAGGGCGCTCTCGAACCACGGTTCGAAGACGAGGGCGTGGGGGCTGGGACGCGACATGGGGCGGCGCGCGGAGTAGACGGCGCCTCACGCGCGGAAGGAAGCGCGCGCGCGGCGCGACCGCCGTGTCGGGCCGGGATTCAGGTCGACGGGTGCTCCGACCCCGTCGTGGCCGCGAGACCCTCGCCGCGCCGCGGCGGCAACGCGACCACGTCACCGTCCTCCGCGACGTGCACGTCGTCGAAGATCGCGCACGCCTCCTCGAGGAAGGGTCCGGTCTCGCGGTAGCGCTGGCTGATGTGCGTGAGCACGAGGCGCCGGACGCCGCTCGCCTTCGCGAGCTCGGCGGCCTCGCGCGCCGTCATGTGCGCGTTCTTGTGCGCGTCCGCGACGTCGACGTGCAGGTAGGTCGACTCGCAGATGAGGAGGTCGACGTCGCGCGCGAGCTCGAAGGCGTTCGCGCAGAGCCTCGTGTCCATCACGAAGGCGACCTTCTGACCGGCGCGCAGCGTCGCGACCTCGTCGCGCCGCACGAGCTCGCCGCGCTCGTTGCGCACGGCCCCCTCGCGCTTGAGCACCCCGACCGCCGGCCCGCGGATGCCGCGCGCGTGTGCCGCCTCGCCGTCGATGTTCCACTGGTCGGGTTCGACGAGGCGATAGCCGAAGCACTCGACCGAGTGGTCGAGCCGCAGTGCCTCGAGGTGCCAGTCGCGGGCCTCGAACGCGAGGCCGTCCTCCTCGATCGGCAGGAGCGTCAGCTTCGCGACGTCGCGGAAGATCGAGGCGCGGCGCATGCGGTCGACGAAGACCTGCCCGGAGCGCGGATAGTGCACGCGCACCGGGTGCGGGACCTCGTCGAGGGAGATGCGCTGCACGAGGCTCGCGAAGCCGAGGCAGTGATCGCCGTGGAAGTGCGTGATGCAGACGTCGCTGATGTCCGTCGCGGTCACGCCGTAGTGGATCATCTGCCGCTGCGTGCCCTCGCCCGGGTCGAAGAGCACGCCGTCGCCGTCCCAGCGCAGGAAATAGCCGTTGTGGTTGCGTCGCCGGGTGGGGACCTGCGAGGCGGTGCCGAGGACGACGAGCTCACGAACGGACATCGGATCGGTGGGATGCGCGGAGCGCGCGGCGGAGCATAGCGAGGGCGCTCAGCCGAGCTTCAGGTCGTGGAGCCCGCCCGCGTCGTCGAGCACGGCGAAGGCCGCGCGGCATCCCGTCGACACCGACCCGAACTCCGCCGCGCCGATCGCGCGCGCCGGATTCGCGGCGGCGATCGCCGCGAGCTCGGGCGCGGCGAGCCCGTTCACGAAGCGCGCGAAGCGGGTCGCGGCCTCGGTCATCGTGAGCGCGGAGCCCGCGAGCGTGCCGCGCGCGTCGCGGACGACACCGCCGCGGCTCTGCACCGCGAGCCCCGCGAGCGAGTACGCGCCGTCCGGCATTCCCGCGGCGGCGATCGCATCGGTGACGAGGATCGTGCGGGCGCTGCCGAGCACGCGCCACGCGGTGCGCAGCACCGCCGGATGCACGTGATGCCCATCGGCGATCAGGCAACAGGAGAGGCGCAGCTCGTCGAGGGCGAGACCGGTGATGCCCGGGTCGCGATGGTGGAGCGGGCTCATCGCGTTGAAGAGGTGGGTCACCAGCGTGGCACCGGCGTCCACACAGGCGTCGAACTGTCGCGTGCTCCGCGCATGGCCGAACGCGACGGCGACTCCCGCCGCGCGCAGCCGCGCGACCGCCTCGACCGCGCCCAGCAGGCCCGGGGCGAGAGTCACGAGGCGCAGCGTGCCCGCGCAGGCGTCGAGGAGCCGGCCGACGCTCTGCGCATCGGGCTCGATCAGCGCCGTCGCGTCGTGCGCCCCCGCGAGTTCGAGGAAGGGCCCTTCCAGGTGGATGCCGAGCGGCGTCGCGGCGGCCCTCGGTCCGCGCCGTCTGACCCAGCTCGCGAGTCGCGCGGCGCGCTCGACGAGGCGATCGAGCGGTGCGGTGATCAGCGTCGGGAGGAAGGCGGCCGCGCCGCCCGCGCGCACCGCGTGCGCTGCGGCGTCGAAGGCGTCGTCGTCGCCCTCGTCGAAGCCGATGCCGCCCATGCCGTTGACCTGCAGGTCGACGAAGCCCGGCAGGAGCGTCCCGGTGATCGCGCGCTCGTGCACCCGGGCCCCTGCCCCGCGCGGCTCGACGATCCAACCGTCCTCGACGCGCACGACGACGTCGTGTTCGAGGCGGCCGTCGACGACCGCATGCTGTGCGCGCAAGGTGATGCCCGACATCGAAGGCGGCGAGGCTACGATCGCCCGCCGCACGTGCCAAGCCGAACGATCGTCACCCGCTGCCTCGCTCCCCTCGTGCTCGGACCGATCGCGGCGGTGCTCGCCGCGCTGGCCGCGGAGACCTCGCTCCCGCCGGCGCCCGAGCTGCACGAGCACGACTTCCGGTTCGAACGCAAGGACGGCTCGCCGCTCGAGATCACGCCGGATCGCCCGTTGATCCTGCCCTTCGGCTTCGGCGACTTCGAGCTCTGGTTCGAGCTGGAGGCGCCCGTCGGCGGTGAGGTCGACGTCGTCGCACGGCTCGTCGAACCCACGCTGCGGGATCGCGGGCTCACGCCGTTCCACGCGCGCTTCTCGCTGTTGCGCCTCTCGACCGTGCAGGACGGCGAGCCCTTCCGCACGCGCGAGGCGGCGCTCTTCGACGACGACCCCGCAGCCGTCGTGCGCGGCGGCGTGCGCATCGCGGGCGGCCTGCCCGCGACGGTGACCTTGAGCGCGCGCGGCCGCTGCCTCGCGGCGAACGTCGCCGGCCGACGCCTGCCGACGTGGACCTGCACCGATGCGCACGGCCAGCTCGCGCTCGTCGTGCGCGGCGGCACCGCACTCGTGCACGCGATGGAGCTGCGGGGAGAGCCGCGCCCGCTGCGCCTCCTGCCGATCGGCTGGTGCGCGCTCGCCGGGCTCGGCATCGGACTGGCGAGCGCGTGGCTCGCACGGGCCCGGCCGCAGGGGCGGCCCCTGCGCCTCGCGGTGGCGTGCGCGGTGCTCGTGCTCGGCGGTGCTGCCGGCGGACGACTCGTGCTCGCGCACGTGCTCCCCGAGGCGGAGGCCGAGCCGCTCGCGATCGTCGCGACGGCGCTCGCCTTCGCGCCGCTCGCGATCGCCCTCGCGCGCCGGATCGCGCTCCCCGGGATCGCCATCGGGGTCCTCGCCGCACTCGCCGCGCTCGAGTACGCGACGCGGAGCGAAGCCCCGCGGCTGCGGCCGTTCGAGGACGCGCGGCTCACCGCGTACCTCGGCGAGGACTCGGGTCCCGCGACCTTCGACGTCCTCGTGCCGCGCATGCGCGCACGCGATGCGGCGCACACGACCCTGGCGAGCGGCGAGCGCATCGTCTTCCTCGGCGGGGGACCGCTCTTCGAGAGCGACCCCGACCACGCGCACGGCGTGGCGCCGCTCGCCTGCGCGCGCGCCGCGCGTGCGCTGCCACCGCGCCGCTTCGACGGTGCGACCATGCCGACCGTCGCGAGTCACCTGAGCCAGCAGCTCGCGGGCTGGTCGCGCTGGTACGAAGGCGCCTTCGACGCGCGCGCGATCGTCCTCGCCCTCCCGGCCTGGGAGGCCGAGCCGCTCGTCGATCCCCACGCCGCGGCGATCCTCGCCGGCGGCGTCGCACCCGCGCCCTGGCCCCTGCGTTGCCTCGAACTGGTCGCGCGCGCGAACGCGGGGACGGTCGTGGGCGCCGACCCCGAGACCTGGTCCGCGCGGCTCGCGGACTTCGCGACGCGCTCCGCGGCGCGGGGCACCCGCGTGCTGCTCCTCGTCGACCCGGCGCTCGCGGCGCCCTACCGCGAGGTCGCCGCGCGCGTCGCGGCGCAGCACGGGCTCGCGGTGCTGGAACTCGATCCGGTGAACGATGCACTGCAGGCCGCCGAGCGCATCGGCGATGCCCTCGCCGCGCTCCTGCGCTGAGAGCGCGTCGCGGCGCGGCGCCCGGGACCGCGTCGAGCCCCGCACGAGGGCGCATTGACGCGACCGAGACCGGCTCGGCCATGAGCCGGTGGAGTCGACGTGGCGCACGCGCCGTCTCGGCGACCGGCAGCTCCTGCCGCCGCCGACCGGGTGCCGGAGATGCGAAGACGTGCAGTTCCCCGCGTTCCGGAAGGAACCTGCGCCGCTTCGAAAGAAGCGACGCTCCTCGGCAATTGCCGGTCCGAACCCGTTGGGGACCAGCACCATGTCGAGCCCGATTCTCGAAGCACCGCTCCAGACCGGTGGCACCGCCGCCGCGCGGATCACGGTGGATGGCAACGAGGCGACCGCTTCGGTCGCCTATCGCCTGAGCGACGTCGCCGCCATCTACCCGATCACGCCCTCGTCGACGATGGGCGAACTCGCGGACGAGTGGGCGAGCAAGGGCCGCGTGAATCTCTGGGGCGCCGTCCCGCGCATCGTCGAGATGCAGAGCGAAGGCGGCGCGGCGGGCACGGTGCACGGCGCCCTCACGGCGGGAGCGCTCGCGACGACCTTCACGGCGTCGCAGGGCCTGCTGCTCATGGTGCCGAACCTCTACAAGATCGCGGGCGAGCTCACGCCGTTCGTGATCCACGTGGCCGCGCGCACGATCGCGACGCACGCGCTCTCGATCTTCGGCGACCACTCCGACGTGATGGCCTGCCGGCAGACGGGCTTCGCGATGCTCTGCTCGGCGTCGGTGCAGGAGGCGCAGGACATGGCGCTCGTCGCGCACGCCGCGACGCTGCACAGCCGCGTGCCCTTCCTGCACTTCTTCGACGGGTTCCGCACGAGCCACGAGGTGCAGAAGATCGTCGAGCTGCCCGACGAGGTGCTCCGCGCGATGATCGACGAGTCGCTGGTCGCGGCGCACCGCGAGCGTGCGCTGACGCCGGATCGCCCCGTGCTGCGCGGGACCGCGCAGAATCCCGACGCCTTCTTCCAGGCCCGCGAGGCCTGCAACACGTTCCATGCGCGCTGCCCGTCGATCGTCGCCCTGCAGCTCGATCGCTTCGCGGAGCTGACCGGACGCCGCTACGGACTCGTCGAGTACCACGGTGCGCCCGACGCGGAGCGCGTGATCGTCGTGATGGGCTCGGGTGCGATCACGGCGCGCACGACGGCGCAGCACCTCGCGGCCCGCGGCGAACGGGTCGGCGTGTTGCAGGTGCGGCTCTACCGTCCCTTCCCGGTCGATGCCTTCCTCGCCGCGCTGCCGGCCACCGTGCGGAGCATCGCGGTCCTCGATCGGACGAAGGAGCCCGGCGCCCCGGCCGAGCCGCTCTGCCTCGACGTGATCGCGGCGCTCCGCGGCGCAGGCGAACCGGCGCCGCGCGTGATCGGCGGGCGCTACGGCCTCTCGAGCAAGGAGTTCACCCCGGCGATGGTGAAGGCGGTCTTCGACGAGCTCGCGAAGCCGGCGCCGCAGGATCCCTTCACCGTCGGCATCGTCGACGACGTGACGCGGCTCTCGTTGCGGGTCGACGAGGACTTCGGCCTGCCGAAGGACGGGCTCGTCGAGTCGATCTTCTTCGGGCTCGGTGCCGACGGCACGGTCGGCGCGAACAAGAACTCGATCAAGATCATCGGCGAGGAGACGGACGAGTACGCCCAGGGCTACTTCGTCTACGACTCGAAGAAGTCGGGCGCGGTGACGATCTCGCACCTTCGCTTCTCCCCACAGCCGATCGAGGCGCCGTATCTCGTCACGCGGGCCTCGTTCGTGGCCTGTCATCAGTTCGCGTTCCTCGACCGCTACGACGTGCTCGCCTGTGCGGCGCCGGGCGCGACCGTTCTGCTGAATGCGCCACACGCGCCGGACGCGGTCTGGGACGCGCTGCCGAAGGAGATGCAGGAGCAGCTCATCGAGAAGCGACTCACGCTGCATGCGATCGACGCCAACGCCGTCGCGAAGGAGGTCGGGCTCGGCGCTCGCATCAACACGATCATGCAGACCTGCTTCTTCGCGCTCTCCGGCGTGCTGCCGCGCGCGGAGGCGATCGAGTGCATCAAGCGCTCGATCCGGAAGAGCTACGGCAAGAAGGGTGATCTGGTCGTGCGGAAGAACGAGGAGGTCGTGGACCGGGCGCTCGATCACCTGCACGAGGTCCCGATCCCCATGAAGGTGACGGCGACGCGCACGCGGCCGCCGATCCTCGCGAAGGGCGCGCCCGACTTCGTGCAGCGCGTGACCGCGGTGCTCATGGCGGGGCATGGCGACCGCCTGCCGGTCTCCGCCTTCCCCGTCGATGGCACCTGGCCGACCGACACGGCGCGCTGGGAGAAGCGCGCGATCGCGAACGAGGTGCCGATCTGGGATCCGTCGATCTGCATCCAGTGCAACAAGTGCGCGATGGTGTGCCCGCACGCCGCGATCCGCGCCAAGGTCTACGAGCCGCAGGCGCTCGCGTTCGCGCCGGCGGGCTTCCGCTCGCATGCGTGGCGCGGCGACGAGTTCCCCGGCGCCTCGTTCACGATCCAGGTCGCACCCGAGGACTGCACCGGTTGCAGCCTCTGCACGCAGGTCTGCCCCGCGAAGGACAAGTCGAATCCCCGCCACAAGGCCATCGACA